>JAOZVK010000171.1 GCA_029938185.1 Bacteroidales bacterium
TGGCAAGGATAGAGTTAGTAAAATTATCGTATTCGTCTATTATTGTATATATTTTAAAATTATTTAAACTACCATAGTCAAATAATAAACCAAGTTTATGAAAAAAAACATCACTTTTTTGTATTTCTTGTTTTTGTTCTTCTGTAATAAATTTATTATATTTTTGAACAAATTTATTTATTATCCTGTTACCGTAAAGCAAAAAAGATTCTTTTGTATTTTCTATTTTTGGGTCTATTACAGCAAAATTAAATTTTAGTATTAAATAGGTATTTTGCTTGCCTGTTGGATTTTTACCAATATAAGTATTTTTAAATATTTTTTCAAAATCCTGTTTATAATTTATATCGTAATAACATTCTAATATTGACAAAAACAAAGATTTTCCGAAACGGCGAGGACGTATTAAGAATAAAAAACTTGGTGAGTCTTCAATCGTTTTTATATATTTTGTTTTATCTACATAGTAGTAATTTTTGTTCTGTATTTTAATAAAATCACTTTCTCCGTAGGGTATTTTTTTTATTGTTTTCATTTGTATTTTATTTTTAAATTTTCCAATATCCTGTCTTATTGCTTCCTAACCTAATTTATTATATTTAATGTTGTCAATTTTTTTAAGTATCTTCTAATTGTCTTTTCATTTACATGTTTATTTTTCCATTTATTTTTTACGAATAATCAAATAATCAACTTGTGTAGCTCCATGTATTTCACTGAACTTACTGATTATTGTTAAATCATTTTCTCTGCAAAATGAGTTTAATAATTTTTCACTTATAACAACAGGAAAATACATTTTATAATCAATCCATAATCTAATAGAATTCGTATTGAAAGAACTATCCAAATAACAATCAAATATTAAATATGCTCCTTTCTTTAAAACCCTAACACTTTCTTTTAAATAACTAAAAGTTTGCACACTACTTAAATAAACAAAAACGCCATGTGCAAAAACAATATCACAGCTATTTGAATTTGTTTGTTTTAAATCAACACCAGAAGCTTGGTGTATCAAAAAATTTATTTGTGAATTATTTTGAAATCTATTTGCCAAGTAATCTTTCCAATCGTTCGCTGTTTCATATATATGATATGTTTTTGGAGTTATTGTTTTAATTATTTTTTCTACATACATACCCGTACCTGCTCCAATTTCTAAAAAAGTTTGATTATTTTCAATAATATTATACGATAGTATTCTTTCTATTATTCTATTTCGTCTTCCTTTTTTAAGTGGGTGATTCTCTTGGTTTTCTCTATAATCACAAATACTTAAATTGGCTTCTTGGGCTGCTCTAATTGTTTCTTTTGCACCAATAAATCCTTTCCCCGAAGTCTGTTTATTAGAAGTTCTAATTATTTCAAGTTTGTATTTTATTAAAATTGGTTTTATTAACAGGTTTAATTTTTTTTTTATTAAATTCTTAATTCTTTGCTTATAATATAACTTATGTTTTGCTTTCTTTCTTTTAGTTTTTACTTTTTTTACTAATAATTCGTTTATTTTATCAACAGCTTTTTCTGCTCCTTTTCCTTTATTATACAACAAAATATCATTGATTTTTTCTTTATTCAAAGGATATTTATTTGGATTGTTTTCTACTTCAAAAATTGCATTTTTAAATTCTGATACATTATCTATAGAAATCCCAAACTCCTTACCTCCATTTGTATAAATTTCGTTTTCCCAGCTTTTTGTATTTGCTTCAGGATAATATTTTTGCAAATAAATACTAAAAAACTTAGGAGTGTTTATAAAAATTACAGGTTTGTCTAAAACTAAGAAGTCGAAACTTACACTTGAAATATCTGTTATTAAAATATCTGAACAAAGAAGGGCTTTGTTTATATTTAATTCTTTATAAAGAATTAAATTAGAATATTTCTTTTGTAGTTTTCCTATTTCAGTAAACCAATCAATGCCACCAGTTGCATAATAATTTGTTGTAGGTTCAAGACAATCTATTGCAAGTTTTGCTATTATGTTATAATTTGTTAATGATGCTATTTCTTCAATAATTTCAATACCAATTTCCCGTAAAGAAGCATATTCATTAAAAGCTGGTGCATATAGTATTGTTTTCTTTGATATATCAAGTTTTAAACTACTCAAAAACTCATTTTTATCAAATCTATTATTAAACAGCTCATCTGTTTTCGAATACCCTACTTCAAAAAGTTCTAATGTTTTGGGGTGTTTTAGCGAAAATGTTTTTATAAAATCATAATAAGTATTTTTATGAAGTTTTCCGTATAAAAAAAATGCATCAAAAGAATTTATTATATTTTTGTTAAAGGTTAATCCTTTTGAAGGTTGTCCATGAAACAGACAAATACTATAAACGTTTTCAATTCCTAGAATGTATTGTTCTGTAGTTAAGAATATATCAAAATCGGTTTTATAATTTTCAATATTTTTATAACTAATATGTATTATCCTTTTGTATATCTCTGGGATTGATTGTTTTAGAGCATTATTAGTTTCTTTGTAATGAATAATATAAACATTATCATTATAATAAGTTTCTAAATATTTCTTTAATATTTTTTCAAAGAATTGAAACTCGCCTATAGAAGCTAAACCAAAAGCAAGCGTTCTTTTTTTATTTTTTTGCATATTTTATCACAAATTTAGCTAATTCTGTTGAAGAATCAATTATATTAAAATCAAATTTTTTATATTTTAAAAAACTCAATTCGGTACACCCAAGTATAAAAACATCAATATTATATAATGATTTTAATTCAGACAAAATATTATTAAAAATATTATTTGCTTTTTGTTTTTTTTTATTTAGTTTTAATATTTCAATAAGTTCAACTACTTTTTTGTGTATATCATTATTATAATGAATATAGTTTAATCCTTTTTTCTCAATATATGTTTTATATGTTTTGTGTTGATAAGTAATTGCACCTCCTAAAACAGCAACATTTTTGTTTGCATCTTGTTTAGATAATACATTTGCAGTAACTTTTATAATATTTAATACAGGTATTTTTATTTTTTCTTCAAATTTATTAATAAAATATGATGCACTATTGCATGGAATGACAATAAAATCTACAGGATAATTTTCTAATCTTATGCAACTTTCCAACATTTCTTCCACAGGACTTTCTTCGTTGTAAAGTAAATATCTTGAACGGCTTGGAATGTGAGGATTGCTGTCAAGAACAACTCTGAGATGGTCCCAGTCTTTTTTTACTGGTGTTAATGCAATTATTTTATTTAAAAAGGAAGAACTTGCATAAGGTCCCATACCTCCAAGTATTCCAACTGTTTCTGAATTATTTATCATTAGTTTTTAATATAAAAAAATCGTGAGACATATACTTGTTATTATAAGGCTCAGTATAAACATCTAAATGTTTTTTTGTAATAAAATTTGTTAAAAGAGATAAATATTTATAAAAATAAAATGAAATAGTAGCCAGTTTTAGCATAAGTTTTGTCAATTTACTATTTTCATAACGAATTTTTTTAGTATTTCTTAAAAAAACATAACTCCTTTTTTGATATACTAATTTAAAATCTAAATTAGTATAAATTGAGATTAAATCTTTTGGGCTACGATATATTGAAAAATAATTTGAGGAGTTATTTTCAATAGTTTTACTGCTATTTACTGTACTTCTATCAATTATTATTATATTTTTTGAAAAACTACTACTTAAATTATTTAATATTTGTATTATTTCAATATTTTGTAAATATTGTGTAACACCGCTTAAATATAAAATGTCAATCTTCTCTTTAAAATTCCAATTAAAATCTAAAATATTATTTTCAATAAATGTAATATTACTTAGCCCCTTTTTAGTAGCTTGCTTTTTTGCATATTCTAAGCCATTTTTATTAATATCAACACCTATGTATTTATTTACTTTTGTTGCTAATGACAAAGCCCATCTGCCATTACCACAGCCAAGTTCTAAAAAACACTTAGATTTATTAAGGTCTATTTTTGATTTTAGGTGTTTAAGTTCCCAAAAATGCCTGTACATTATTTCATAAAAACCACCATTCCCCATTGGATAAACTCCAGTATATTTTTGTTTATTCTCAGAGTTTTTGTTCCAATAAACATTAATTTTACTTTTATTGTTCATAGTTTACAAATTGTTGTAGTAAATTAATTGAGTCCAATATTTTTTTATGTTTTAAAGTTTTTTCCGAAAACTGTTTTATAAATGATGGTTCAATATTCTTTCCATAAACAGCATAAGGAACTGGGTAATGTTTATGTTTACCATCAATAGAACTAGTCATGTGGTCTCCACTAATAATAATTCTAAAATCATTTTTGTAGTTTTTTTCAAGATGATATAACACAGGTGCAATAATTTCTTTATCAATAATTTCTATCGCTTTTTGCTTTCCTTTATAATTTAGTTGGTGTGCTTCTTCGTCTGTTGCATTTATGTGTGTTAAAACAAAATCATAATTTTCAATATAGTTAATTGTATATTTCGCTTTTGCTTTATAGTTTGTGTTAATGTATCCTGTAGTTTCAGGTATAGTATCATAATCAATACCTGCCGCCATAGACATTCCTTTCAAAAAATCTAATCCACTAACACTTGCGGCTTTAAGTCCAGTTTTCTCTTTAAAACTTTGCCAAATAGGTTTAACCGAAGGACTCCACAACCAAAGCATATTTCCTGTTGTATCAATATTTAATTTTGCAATTTGCTTGTGTGAGTCTAATAAAAAATCTTTTAAGTAAGAAATCGTTTCATCTGTATTTATATCAATTGGCATTATTTTATTTATATTTTCACCTATATTCATGTGTGGAGGAAAACATTTAACTTGTTTTGCATCAATTTTTGAATTTCTTATTATTAGTATGTTTCTGTAACTTTGTCCTGGATATATTTCCCAGTTATCAAAAGGTAATTTTATTTTTGAAATAATTTTTCTGGCATTTCTATCGCTTATTAAATTACTTGTAAAATCTTTTAATTTTTTTGTTTTTTTTTCTATTTCAAGGATATTACATCTAAAAACAAGGTCGTTTTCATATACAGGTATTCCTTTTGCTATTGCTTCAAAAGATGCACGTCCGTTTGGATAATATTTTTGAGGATGATATCCAAGTAATCCCATTATACAAACCATACTTTCTATAGGAAAACCATCAAAAATGGTATTAATTCTTCCTACTTGTCCCCTATTAGCTATATAATGGATATTAGGAGCAAAAGCAACTTCCAAGGGTGTTTTGTTATCTAACTCTGGGATTAGTTCATCGCTAAGTCCATCTATTATTATGTAAACTATTTTCATTGAAAAAGTTTTTTTGCATTTTCTAAATCTTTAATATTGTCTATTTCATACCATTTCATACCTTTTATATCCAATAATTTAATATCTAATTTTTCTAAGTTATCAGCAAAAATTAAATCGTAGTATAAATTTTCTTTATTATTTTTAATTGCTTTTTTTAAAATTTCAATAGTTTTTTTAATTTTTTTTTGAGGAATATATATAATTCCAACAGATTTCGCATGTTTGTTACTAATTAAATTAATATTTCTAATAATTTCAATTTTTTTTACATAATTTTTTTTATCTTTTTTTAAATACGCTCCGTCAATATTGTTTATAGATGAATCGACAAACCAGATAAAACATTCATTAATATTTTTTAAAACACTTGTTTCGAAAAAAATATCTCCTTCAATTACCAAAATAGATTTTTGTTCGTTTATTAGAGCTAAGTATAAACTATACATACTATTATTGTTTTTATAATCTACATTCTCTATAAACTCTATTTTTAGACTTTTATATTTATTTGTTATTTTATTTTTAATTACTTGTCCTAAATGTCCTATAACTATTTTAACTGTATCTATTTCTATTGAATTTAAGTTATTTAAAGCATTTTCTAAAATAGAAATCTTATTAACCTTTACAAGAGGTTTTGGTTTGTTTTTGGTATATGGTAATAGTCTTTTTCCTTCTCCTGCTGCAAGAATTATTGCATTTTTTTTCATAATATTATTGTTTTGTAGTTTCCCATTTTAGATATGGTTGTAAAATTCCGAGTCTCCCTTTATATAAAGTTCCAATATCAGTAACAGAAAAAGTTGTTATATCTTCTAATCTTTCAATGTTATCGTTGTTTTTATAATTCCAAATACCTATTGTTAAAAAATATTTACCTGCATTTAGCCATTTAGAAGGTATTTTAACCTTTGTTTTATAATATCCAATGGGACGATTTTCTAAATATTTTGGTTCGTAATCAACGTCTAAGATATTAAAAGCCCATACTCCTTGCGAAGTTTTTATTCCTACCCATATACAATAATTTTTCTCTATTTTATTAACTTCATATTCTATATTTATAGTAATAAAGTCATCATACCTAAACATATTTGATAAGCTTCCTTGTGAATTTATAATATTAAAATATCTTAAATTCATTGCTTTTTTAGGATTTTGTTTTTGCTTGTATTCTAAAATTTCTTTTGAGTCTGACAATAAATAGTTATCAATAACTATTTTGGTTATATCATCAAAAACCACTTTCCCTTTTTGTAACATTATACATCGCTCACATAATTTATTTATAGATGCCATATTATGACTAACAAACAAAACAGTCCTCCCACCACTTTTCGAAACATCTTGCATCTTCCCAATAGCCTTCTTCTGAAACTCAGCATCGCCAACAGCAAGCACCTCGTCTACTACCAATATATCTGGTTCTAAGTGTGCTGCAACTGCAAATGCCAATCTAACATACATTCCACTACTATAACGCTTAACAGGAGTGTCTAAGTATTTTGCAACTCCTGCAAACTCTACTATTTCATCAAGTTTTAGTTTAATATCATTTTTGGTCATTCCTAATATGGCTGCATTCAAAAAAATATTTTCTTTTCCACTAAGTTCGGGATGAAAGCCAGTGCCAACTTCCAATAAACTTGCAATGCGTCCTTTAACTTTTATTTGTCCTGTAGTTGGTGTAGTTACTTGCGAAAGTAGTTTTAGTAAAGTTGATTTTCCTGCTCCATTTTTACCTATAATACCAAGTACTTCGCCTTGTTTTACTTCAAGATTAATATCTTTTAATGCCCATACATACTCACCTCCGGCTTTTGACAGAGTATTTTCTTGTCCTATTTTCAGACTTGGGTCATTTTTACCTCTCATTTTATACCACCATCTTTGCAAATCGCCTCTAATAGTCTGTGTACCAATAGTGCCAAGCCTATATTGTTTTGATATATTTTCTAATTTAATTACTGTTTCTGTCATTTTTGCTTAAATGTTTTTTATCAATGGTAATATAAAATTAAATATTTTATTTACCGATTCCTCTATTGTCATTTTGCTCGTAATTTCGACATCATATTTATGAGGTATCTCAAATGGAAAGTCAATTTCAGTAAAGTTTTTAGTTCTCCTGCTCTTGCTTTTTTGTATAAACCTTTTATGTCTCTTTTTTCACAAATTTCAAGTGGTGCAATGGCAATATCTAACGCACCTATTAAGCACCCATACAAAAGTTTTTACCTATTTAGTATAGAGCTTACTTTTTTGAAATACCGTTTATTATATATCTTGCGTAAGCAACATTAAATAGGTCGAAGACCTTACATTTGACACTAACTCCATATTTTTTTTCTACTTTATCTTCAAAATGTTTTTCAAAATCTTTCGACCTGTGCAATCAAAAGTTCGATTGGTTTATTTTGCTAATTTTTCATATTCAAACATAGAAATATTTTGGATTTTTGTATCAAATTCAATTCCTATTAAAAAAATATCTTTATTTTCTGATAAATATTTTTCATAATATTTATTGTCTTTTATTTGTTGTAAAGCATTTTTGGGGTTTGTTTTCATCTTAAATTCAAAAATATAAATTGCAGGTTTCATTATTACTACAAGGTCTATTTTTCCTTTGTTGGTTTGTTCTTCAGCATAAGTATCTAAGCCTATTCCAGCAAAAAAGGTGTAAAACATGGAGCTATAAAAACCCTCATATTCTGATATGTTATTTTTTCTATACCAATCTATTGGAATACCTGAAAAATAGGAATGAAACGCTGCTTGTAAATTTTGCGGTTTTTTATCATAAAGCGAGAAGTATATTTTTTCTACAAGTTTAGTTCGTTTTGATGAGCTTGAACCTGCTCCGTAAAACATTCTAAAAACATAAGCAGTAAGTCCCATTTTTACTTCAAGGTTTGGAATTTTTAGTCGGTAAATATATTCCGAACCTATTTGGATAACTTCTTTTATTGTCAAGTATCCAGTTTGATATAATAGTACTTCTAAATCTATATTATGTATATCAAATTCTTTCATTTGAGTCCCACTTATGCTAATGTTTTGTAAATCTGGGATATGAAATTTTCTTTCTTTTATCAGATTAAGTAAAAATGTTGGTGTGCCAGTTTCGAACCAATGTGCAATATATTTTTTATTCCATAAAAACATTAAAATATCATAAGGATTATAAACTGATTCTCCTGTGAAATTATAACCATTATACCATTCTTTAACTTTTTCTAAATCTACATCGTGCAAATAATCAGCAAAAATTGTTTCGAGGTCATTTTGTGTGTATCCACAAATATCTGCATATTTTTCTTCAAGCGAAATATCCGTAATATTGTTTAGTTTACTAAAAATACTTGTTTTACTAAACTTTGAAACTCCTGTAAGAAAAACAAATTTTATATAATTGCTTGCATCTTTTAAGACTGAATAAAAGCTGGCAAGTTCTTTTCTTATTTCGTCTACACCCGTTTCTGTAAGGTTGTCAAGTAAGGGTTTGTCGTATTCGTCTATTAGAATTACAACGGGTTGTTGGTATTTTTCATTCAGTTTTATTATTAATTCATGAAAACGTTTTGGTATAAAATTTTCTGTTAGTTTTATATTATAATCTTTAGCTGTATATCGTAAAGAAAAATCTATTGATTGATGTAATTGTAATATATTATTTACTGTTCCTCCACCAAAACTGATTTTTATAACAGGATATTTTACCGACCAGTCCCAGTTATTTTCTAAATACAAACCTTTGAAAATATCTTTTTTGCCAGCAAAAGCTGCATATAATGTGTCTATAAGTAATGATTTTCCAAAACGGCGAGGACGTGATAAAAAATAATACCTTTGTCCATCATCTACAAGTTTTTTTATAAACATTGTTTTATCAACGTAACAAAAATTTTCTTCTATTATTTGACTTATTTCTGTTCTGGCTATTGGTAATTTTTTCATAGTTTAGTTGTTAATTAAAAATTTTTCACATTCAAAATCAGAGATATTTCTAAGGGCTTCGTCAAATTCGATACCTATTAAAAAAATTTCTTTATTTTCGGATAAATATTTTTCATGATATTTTTTATTCTTTATTTGTTGTAGTGCATTTTGTTTTATCTTTTTCATTTTAATTTCAAAAATAAAAATAGCCTCATCAGTTATTACCGTAAAATCTATTCTACCTTTGTTAGTAGTATCCTCGTTTTTTATGTTTAGACCAAGAGAAGCAAAAAACACATAAAACATTGAACAATAAAAACCTTCGTATTCTGCAATATTATTTTTTTTAAACCACTCATGCGAAACTCCAGCAAATAGAGACTGAAATGCTTTGTGCAGTTGTTCTGGTTTTTTGTCTTCAATAGAAAAATAAAGAGCTTGCGATAGTCCAGTTCTTTCATAAGAATTTACCATTGCTGCATAAAAATAGTTCATCAGGTAGTCGTTGAAACCAAATCGAACTTCAAGGTTTGGAATTTTAAGAGTATAGTATGTTTGAACTCCTATTTTTCTTCTTTCTTTTATGGTTAAATAACCAGTTTGGAAAAGCAAAACTTCTAATTGAATATTGTTTATATCAAACTCATCTAACTGAGTTTCGGAAACTCGTAGTTCCTCTAATTGTGGAATATAGAATTTTTTTTCTTTAATTATATCAAGTAAAAATGTGGGAGTGCCTGTTTTGAACCAGTGTGGTTTATATTCTTTATTCCACAAAAACATAAGAACATCATATGGATTATAAACAGAACTTCCTCTGAAATTATAACCATTATACCATAATTTAACTTCTTTTAAATCAACTCCAACAAGGTGTTCCTCAAAAACCGTTTCAAGGTCGGTTTGTGTGTATCCACAAATATCAGCATATTTTTTTTCAAGAGAAATATCTGTAATATTATTTAGTTTACTAAAAATACTTGTTTTACTAAACTTTGAAACTCCTGTAAGAAAAA
>JAOZVK010000640.1 GCA_029938185.1 Bacteroidales bacterium
CATTTGCTTTTAGTAAATTATCTGCAGTAGCTTGAATTTCTTCGTTTTGTTGATTCAACACCTTATTTTTTCCAAGAATTTCTTCATTTTGAAATTGTATTTTTTCTGTTCTTTCGTCTATAATTTTTTCTAGATTTTTATTCTGGAAGTCAAGAGTTTTATTAAGTTTCTCATTTTTTTTAAAAGAAACTGAAAATCGTTCAGAAATGTTTATGGCTTGGAAAAGAACATAAATAGAAAAACCTATAGCTGATTTGTAAAAAGTTTTTAGCACACCAGCAGCTATTAGTGCATCGTTCATATTAAAAAAGAACATAATAAGCAAGCCAAAAAACGCCCATGATGCTCCTTGTTGTTTTTTTATTAAAGACCTAAATAGTAATATTAATAAAAGGAGTACAGAACAAATTATATAAATTCCAATAATTGTATCTGTTTGTCTGACAATGTAGATAGGTGCAAAAATGTAGAACACCCACGATAATGTAGATATAATAGCAATGCTAATAAAAACTTTTTTGTTAATTGCTTGTGGCAACATCTTGTAGTAAAAAGCAGTAATTAAACCAATATATAAAGGCAATGGAGCGTAAGAAAATCGTGTTAAAATAAATGTGTTTGTTGTAATAAAATTAGCCAAAATACCTGAAGTATATAATCCGCGTACAGCAAATGTTATAGATAGGGTGGCAAAAATAAGAGTCGATTTTTCGTTTTTTCTATAAAAAAATAAAAAAAGGTGATATATGCTCATAATAATTAATGCTCCAATAAACATACTATTTAACATTAATGCTCTATTGTTTGTTTTGAGGATTTTTTGTTCTGGTCCAATAGATATTTTTTCAGATATACCAGTATGTTTACCAGCTGAGACATGGTTTGATACTTGTATAACTATTTCGGCATTGTCGGTATTTCTTGGTATAAGTGTTTCTGTAAATATTTTGACAAAAGATGTATTCGCAGGTTTTTCTTTATCGGTTGTTGTTGATAATATGCCACTTCCCGAAACTTGTCTACCGTTAATAAATATTATAGAGGTAGAATATATACCAATTCTTATTTTTAAACGTAAGCTCTCATTATTTGAGGGCAAATTTATTAATAATCTATAAGTAGCATATCCAAAATTGGGATATTTTTTGCAATCATGCTTCCCTGATGTCCAACCCTGTGGTACATACATATAATCAGGTTCAAAACTTCCTGTTTCAAACTCATGAGGAGTAATTAGTTGTTGCCAATAAAATTCCCACTTACCATCAAGTGCTATCAAACCGTCTTTTTCAAAATCCCAATTTGACAAATCTAAAAAACCGTTTTCTGCTTTTGGTATTTCTGACTGAGCAATTGTATTTAAACCTAAAAAAATTAGTACTATCAACATTATTGTTGATAAACAAAACTGATTATTTACTTTTTTTTTCATTTGTGAATGGTGTAATTTTTTTATGCTCCCTTATTATTTGACTTCAAAGTTTATTCCATTTTTTTAAATAAGGCATATTAAATTTTAATACCAATAATAGTTATATCATCACGTTGAGTCTCTTCAGCTTGCCAATTATCAAGTTTGCTTTCAAATATTTGTTTCTGTTCTGCTAAAGTCTTATCAAAATTTTCAGATAAAAGTTCATTAAATCTTTTGATTCCAAAACGTTTTCTTTTAGGATTATTTTGGTCAATATAACCATCTGTAGTAAGATATAGGACTGTCCCTTTTTCTAAAATTAATTCTTTTTGTTCAAATTCTTGTGATTCTGTTTGATAATGTTTTCCTCCTATTGATTTTATTGTTCCTTTTATAGTAATAATTTGGTTTGTAGTAGTATCTGAATAAAATAGAGGTCGTTTTGCTCCCGAAAATTTTATTCTATGCTTGTTGTTATTTAACTCTTCAATACTAATTAGACATACATCCATACCATCATCATTTTCGTTAACAGTTTGTTTTAGAGCCGAAACAACCTCTTTGTGTAATTGTAGTAATAT
The DNA here is from genome assembly GCA_029938185.1 of Bacteroidales bacterium. GTDB lineage: Bacteria > Bacteroidota > Bacteroidia > Bacteroidales > JAOZVK01 > JAOZVK01. Next base: position 1,996 of record JAOZVK010000640.1, read on the forward strand.
TTTATTTGGTTCAGTTATTTTCTGTTCATTAACAATTTTGTTTAAAAGTTGAGTTCCTATCATGCTCATAAATGCACCTGGAACTCCGTGTCCTGTACAATCAATAGCAGCAATAAATCTAACCAAACCCGCAAGGTTTTTAAAATCTTGTGGGTTTTTTATTACAGTAAACCAATAAAAATCACCCGAAACTATATCTTTGGGTCTGAATAAAATAAAGTTATTAAGATGTTTCGAGATTTTTTCTTCAAAAGGTAAAACGGCTGTTTGGATTGTTTTTGCGTATCTTACACTTGCAGTTATTTGCTCATTTTTATTAGTAATTTCATCATTTGCTTTTAGTAAATTATCTGCAGTAGCTTGAATTTCTTCGTTTTGTTGATTAAGTTCTTCGTTTTTTTCAAGAATTTCCTGTTTTTGCGATTGAACTTCTTGTGTGCGTTCTTCTACTTTTTGCTCTAAGTTTTCATAAAGTAAAGCGTTTTCTATAGAAATAGCTATTTGAGACGAAAGTATATTTATTGTATCCAAACGTTGTTCGGTAAAAACGCCAACACTGATATTGTTTTCTAAATATAGTATTGCTACAAGTTTGTTTTTATGAATAATAGGCTGACAAAGAACCGATTTTACTATATTATTTTTGATATATTCATCTTTTTCGTAAGTAGAATTATTTGCAGCATTGTCCAAAACCAATACTTTACGACTTCTGATAACATATTTTATTATGTTGGTAGATAATTTGTTTGAGTTCTCAATATTTTCGTTTTGCAAAACACTAATAACATTTTTTTTATGATTATATTCTGCTTCAATATTGTATTTTTCATTGTCATTGGTAATAATAAATCCAGAGTCGGCACCAGCATTTTCTATTATTATTTGCATCATATTTTTGAGCAGTTTTTCTAATTGCACCTCTCCCGACAACGATTGAGAGGCTTTTATTACACTACTCATATCAA
>JAOZVK010000641.1 GCA_029938185.1 Bacteroidales bacterium
AGTTTTTTTTTGGTGTGCGAAGCACACCAAAAAAAAACCACACAAGCCACTGCAAAGCAAGAAGTTACCGTTAGGCACAACGCAAAATTACCCGTCGAACTGAAAAACGAAACGAGTAGGATAATCAAATTAAATATACGAAAATGAAAAAAATATTATTCATAATAATTATATTATTTCCAAATATAATTATTGCACAAGATTATTTAAGTAATGAAAAATATGGGAAAAATGAACAGGAAAGAAAAAATTTCATAAAAAATTTTTCTCTTTTATCTCAATTAATAAAACAAAAAAAATTTGATGACGCATTTCCATATTTTTTGACTTTATACAAAAATCATCCACGAGCATCAAAACTTATATATTATAATGGAGCTAAAATATTTCTTTCCAAAACAATAAATGCAACAGCTTATGATTCAATTATATATTATTATAATAAGCTTAACGATGTTTATTATAGAAGGATAGTGGTGTATTCTGATACATTAAAAGTTAGTAAAAACAAAATGAAAACAGATTCAATAATTTTATCGAATACTAAAAAACATTTCAATAATGAAGAACAAGAAAAATTAGAAAAGATTACAAATAACCCTTATTATAATAAAGAAAACTTCATTTTTAGTCAGATTGATGATATATCAGATTGCAATCTCTATTTGAGTACTTATCCAAATGGTAAATACGTTTCGCAAGTAAAAAATAGGAAGCAAAAATTATTAGAAAAAAAAGAACTTACAGTTTACAAAACTGCAAAAGATGGAGATAAAGACGATTGTAATACTTATTTATCAAAATATCCAAATGGTAAATACGTTTCGCAAGTAAAAAATAGGAAGCAAAAATTATTAGAAAAAAAAGAACTTACAGTTTACAAAACTGCAAAAGATGGAGATAAAGACGATTGTAATACTTATTTATCAAAATACCCAAGTGGTAAATACGTTTCGCAAGTAAAAAATAGGAAGCAAAAATTATTAGAAAAAAAAGAACTTACAGTTTACAAAACTGCAAAAGATGGAGATAAAGACGATTGTAATACTTATTTATCAAAATACCCAAGTGGAAAATATGTTTCACAAATTAAAGAACGAAAACTTTATCTTGATATAAAATATGCCGATAAGGTAGTAGATTTTAACAGATATTTAAACAAATACCCAAGCGGCGAATATTACAGCGACATAAAAGAACGTAAAGATAATCTTGCAAATAAATTAGAAAAGAAACGCCAAGCAAGAATTACCAAACAAAAACGAGATGCTCAAATAAAAGCCAACAGCAATATTTACAAGTGGCAATTAGGATATAAAGTTTGTCGACAAGATTATAGAGGAATAGTTATGGGGTCATTAGAACAATGGAATGGGAATAAAACTCGTGCTCAAATAAAAATAGCTGCAAGTCCTGGCGGATTAACAGATGAAGGTGATAAACTTACCAAAGGAAATACCATTTGGATAAATCCTAAAAAAGGTTGGCATTTATGTTTAGATGATGAAAAATCTTATGCACTTTCACATGATAAAAGTGCTGATTTTGAAAGATATACTTCATCAAATAGTAGTAGTTCCTCTAATACAAAGAAAGGAAAATTTGATTTAGGAGATAGAGTTTGTATGACAGGAACAAAAGGAGTTTCATTTTTTGCAACAACCGTAACACTAAAAGCAACAGTAGAACAATGGAATAATGATTATACAAGAATGCACATAAAAATACTCAATAGTGGTGATGGTGCAATTTATAAAGGTGAAGAATTATATAAAGGGAAATTAATTTGGACAACACCTTACAGTTGGAAAAAATGCAACTAAGTTAAATGTAGAATCCCTTATGGTTGGAAATAAGAAAAATCAAGAAAAGAATGTAAGTTTTAATAAACGTACATTCTTTTAAATAAAATTCGTAACTTTAATTAAAAAAATATGATTTTAACTTTACTTCAAAGAATTTGTAACTCGCTTGATGAAAATAATATACCTTATATGGTTTCGGGTAGTATTGCATTGAATATTTACACAATACCAAGAATGACAAGGGATATTGATATTGTATTAGAATTATCAGAAGACAGAATTGATGAGTTTTTAACTTTATTTCCGGACAGTTATTTCAACAAAGACACAATAAAAGAAGAAGTTAAATGGCAAGGAATGTTCAACATTATTGACCACAAAACTGGATTTAAAATTGACTTTATTGTTCGTAAAAAAACAGACTATTTTAATCTTGCTTTTAAACAACGTGAACGAATAAAAGAATTAAATACAGAACTTTGGGTAATTGGATTAAATGACTTAATAATTGCTAAAATTATTTGGATACAAGATTTAAAAAGTGAGAAACAAGTAAATGACATTGAAAATTTGTTATTAAATCCAGAAAAGGACATAAATTACATAAAAAAATGGTGCGATAAATTAAATTTACAAACTTACAACTTGCTTGATAATGAATGATACACCAAAATACATACAGCAGAAACAATTTGAGATAATAATTGCAAAACCTTTAAATGAACGTTTAAACGGCTTATTTGAAATGACAGAATTATCCCGAAATATTTTAATAAACAGGATAAAAACGCAACAACCAAATTTATCTAAAATTGATTTACAAATAGAATTATTTAAAATGTTCTATCGCTTTGACTTTGACAAAGAAACTTTAAATCTGATAGCAGAAAGCATGAGAAAAAGTTTAATGCAAATTGACGAATAGACATTTGTGCCTAACATTTTCTTGGAAATCACTGCAATTTTTTTGCCTTGTTCCGCTTCGCTCCACAAAGCAAAAAAATTACAGTGCTTCCAAGAAGTTGCCGTTATCCTTAATTGCAAATTGCATAAAATCAGACAAATAAAAAAATATATAGATTTGTAATTTTTAAAAAGAGATATTTAAACGACAAAAAATAGATAAAGAAACGTTTTGATAAATTTACGATT
>JAOZVK010000172.1 GCA_029938185.1 Bacteroidales bacterium
ATTTAGTGTATTTTAAGATGTGTTATGATAATTTATAAAAATAAACAAAACTTTCGATCTGTGCCAATCAAAACCTAATAGCACATAAAATACTTTTTATAAGATACATATATTAGGTGTAAACCAATTCGTAATTCGTAATTTATAATTCGTCATTTCCTTACGCATAATAAATAATAATCTTCTTTTTCCGTCATTATCATTTTCTCAGTATTATTAGAATCATTATATCCTAAGATATGGAGTAATCCGTGTGCCATAACTCGATATAATTCTTCATAAAAATTATTAGAATACAAGCTGAAATTTTCATTTATTCTATCAATACTTATAAAAATATCTCCCATGATTTTCTTGTCTTCTGTATAATCAAAAGTTATTACATCAGTAAAATAATCATGTTTCAAATATTCTTTATTAACATTTAGCAAATATGTATCGGAACAAAAAATATAGTTTATTTCATTAATTTTGTATCCTTCATTTTCTGCTATAAAACTTATCCATTCATTAGTTTTATTTTTGTTTTTAATATCAAAATCAATGTCTTCTTTATGAAAATAAATTTTCATGATTATTTCATATTAAATTTAATTTGAAGTTTTGTTCCGTTTTCAAAAAATTTCACTTCATCGGATAAGTTCCTTATCAAAAACAAACCTCTACCATTAATTTTTTCAATATTTTCAAGTAAAGTTGGGTCTGGTAATGTTTTAAAATCAAATCCTTCACCTTGATCTTTTATTAAAAAAAATAAAAACTCATCTTCAATAAAATATTCGAGTCTTACATTTTTACTTTTGTCCTCTTTATTTCCATGATAAATTGCATTATTGATAGCTTCAATAACAGCTATCAAAACATTACCATAAATATAGGAACCTAAATTATATTTTTCAGAAACCTCATCAATTAATTGCTCTGCAATTGTAATATTTTTTATTTCTGATGGAATGATAACGTAGTTTTTCATTCTTAAATAATTAGTTTTAAAATTTAAAAAATATTTTTTGTTAATAATTAGACTACCAGTTTTAAGTTAGATGCTTTTTAACCGCAAAGTTACACAAAGTTTGACGCAAAGTTTCGCAAAGCTTCACCTTAATTATATTATTAAACCTACTTTAAAAACAAGACAGTTCTATCTTACCTTGGTAGCCCTAAAATGCATAAGTCACATTAAATAGGTCGAAGACCTCAATTACTTTCCAATTATTTTTTTAATATAGTTTTCATATTTCAATTTATAAAAATTGTATAACTTTATATTATTTTTGATAAGTTCTTCATTTAATCCTTTTTTATCTTTTTTATTTTTAAAATAATCTTCAGGTCTTTTTATATTTTTATCATTAGCTTCTTTCGATTCTCTTTTTTTCTCAAACCCTCTTTCATTTTTTGATTTTTCAGCATCTAATAATCTTGTTAAAATTTTTTTGTTTCTATGTAGGGTATTTCTATCAAATCTTTTTTCAATAATGTCATGTTGATTTTTTTCGGACATTTTTTTTATTTGGTTTAGTATCTTTTGGGTTTTGGGCGATAAATTAGTTTTATTCATTAAATCATTTAGCATTTGATCAAACATTTCTTGTTTTTCGAGCATCTCAACCAATCGTTTGTTTTGAGCATTTTTGCTAAGTTTTCCATTTTTCATCTGATTAAGCATTTGCTCCATTTGTTTTTTAAGTTGTTGCTGTTGTTTCTTCAAACTACCAAAAGACGATTTTGAAGGTTTCTTCTTTGAATTATTACCTGTATTACCACCTGCTTGTGCATTCTTCATCATATTTTTCATCTGTTCAAGAACTTCCTCAAGCAAAAGAGCCAAATTATTTGTAGACATCATTACAAATTGTTGCAAGCTTAAAGAGCTTCTTCGTCGTCCACTTTCAATTTCACTACTTATTTTACTTAAATTTTGGTTAATTGACTTTAGCTCTTTGTTAATCGGAGTACTAAGTTGTGGTGTTTTTTTGGCAAGACTTTCGAGTGAATCATTAATAATTTTGAAATCATTTTCAAGTTTTTGTTGCTGTACATTCAGCTTTGAATATTTAGGATTATTACTGTATATTTTTTTAAGTTTTTTCATAACATCTTCCTGATCAAATGAAAATTTAACCAAATTATCAAGTATTTGTTTAATGTTTTCCATGTTTAACATATTTTGCATTTGCAAATTTTTGTCTAACATATTTTGCATTTTTTTTGCTAATTTAGATAATTTTTGGGAATTAGATTTTTGCTCTTTCCCTGCTTTTTTCATTTTCGATTTATTAATATTTTCACTTGCTTTATTAAAACTTTCTTTAATTGATTTTTTTTCTTTTTCAAACTTATTAATATTAAATGGAGCTTTCAACTTTTTATTTTTTTCTATATTTTTTTTATAGTTCTCCATCAGTTTATCAAATTTCTCTTTTTGCTCTTTCTGCTCATTCTGTATATCAGATTTTCGTCCTGTTTTATTCTTAATTTTTTCAGAAAGCTTATCCTGTTGTTTCGATAATTCTTTTAGTTCATCAATTGTATTGTTTATCTTTTTTTCAACTTCATATCTTTTTAATAATTCAAGATTTCTATCCAATTGCTTTTTCATATCATCATAAGAAAACTCCAAATCTTTATTCAATTTATTGAACTTATTTTTATTAAATTTTTCTTGAAGTTTTTCAATTTGCTTTAACAAATCTTTCAACTCATCGGTAAGTAATTCGTCTAATAATTTTTGAATTTGTTTTTGTTTATCTATTAAATCTTTCTGTTTTTCACCAAACGAATTTATCAAATCATTCTTTTTTTTATTCTCAAGACTTATTTGTTTTAGTAATTCTTCTAATATATTTTGCTTGTCAGTTATACTTTTTAGCATTTTTCGTTTGTCCCATTCCGATAAATTTTCGCTATTACTTCTTCTTTTAAGCTCATTTATTTCTTTTTTCAATTCATCTGCAATATTAATACTTTCTTCAATTTTCGATTTTATACTTTTGTTTGTTTGGTTTTCAATATTTTGCAATTCGGTTAGTGATGGCGTTTTAAAATAAAACATTTTTGATTTTGTTGATTTACTTCCACTAACAGCATCATTGTCCCATACTTCAAAATAGTAGTATATATTTTCGTTTTCTTGTTTTTTTATTTTTGAAAATTCCATAGAGTAATAAAACTCTTGACTATTCTGTTTATTTCTCAGTGATATCTTTTTAGTTTTAAAATCTAAAATATCATTTTCTTGAGATTTATCAGTTTTTACAATTTTATAATTAAATTTTAGTTTTCTAATACCATAATCATCACTAATGTTTCCATAATAGTAATATAGCGTTTTATTTGTAGAGTCAATTAATGATTTGACATCAATCTCTGGGTACAAATCAGGAACAACTTTTATTGTATATGTTAAAAGTTGATTTATGAAAAAATATTTATTTTTAACATTTACAGTATATTTCCCACCTTTCAATATTTGTTTATTAAATTCAAAAATTTTATTTTCATTAATAGATTTTTTGCTTTTATCCTTTTCTGTAAATTCAATTTCTATAGTATCTACACTTTGGGTTTTAAACAACCAAGTCACTTTTGTACCATAAGGAATAATCAAATCGCCGTTATTTTTTAGTTGTTTTGCTATTTCTCCTGTGTATGAAGGTGGTTTAATTTCTACACTAAAATTTAAAATTACAGGTGCAGGTAAAACATTTATTTTATACAATTTTGATTCAATTTCTTCTGCATAAATTTTAAAATCAATTGAATTATTTATATTTTTTAATTCATAAATAAAGTCAGTTTTTGAATTTTTGGAATTAAGCATTTTAAAAGAATTACCTCCAAACTTTACAAACACACCTTCTGGTATATACTTACCTTTTACTCTAAGTTTTATAGTAAAATTCTTTCCTTTTTGAACATTTAAACTATCATTCAAAACAATAAATTCATAAGGTACAAAAGGGGCATAATACTTATCATAATTCATAACTCTTATTCCTCCTTCGGAGAAAATAGAAGGTGAAACAAAACTTATCAACACAATAGAAAATAGAATTAAAACCAAGTATTTTAAGTATTTTAAATTTTCTTTAAAATTAACAACATTTTGAAATTGTATTGGTTTTATTTTGTCCGTTTTTTGATTTATACTTGCTATAATTAAGTCATTGTTATTACCAGAATTATAAAGTTGGTTTAGTTCAAGTATATTCAATAATTTATCTTGAATTTCGGTAAAATGTTCCGAAACAATTTTTGTTGCTTGCTTATAATCAATCACTTTACCAATTTTTAATAATTTTAATATTGGAATAATAATATAATAACCAACAATGAAAATTGTTAAAGCAATTAGTGAGTAAAAAATAGTTGTTCGGACTTGTATTGAATAATGTCCAAAAAATTCAATCACAGAAGTTACTACACTTAAAAATGACATTAATACAACTGATAGTATTAGTCCTTTTATAATTTTATTTTTATAAAATTTTTTTATAAAACTATCCAATTTATTAACTATAATATCATATTGATTTTCCATATCTTTAATTTTTGGCTCTTCGAGCCTTTTAATGTTGCTTACGCGAATATTAGGTTTTTTTGCTACCAGTTTTAAGTTAGCCGTTTTTTAACCGCAAAGTTACACAAAGCTTGACGCAAAGTTTCGCAAAGTTTTGCTAATCTTCACTTTAATTCAATGATTAAAACTACTTGAAAAACAAGACAGTCCAACTTCTTACGTGTAGCAGTTTTTTTACCTATACTTAATTGAGACTTATGGTTTATTTACGCACAAATTTATTTTTTACTATTTAATCAACTCGAAATCAGGGGTTATAAAAATTTTAATATTAAATAGGTCGAAGACCTCAAATTATCTAATCCATTTTTTAGGATTCAACTTAGTTGTGTTATACCATATTTGAAAATTGATAACATTTAAATTTTTATTTTTAAACAAAATACCAATACTTTGTCCTGATTTTAGCTCCTCCCCTACCCTCACATTTGTTTTTACTAAATTGGTATATACAGTATAATATTTGCCATGTTTAATTATTATAGCTTTATTAGCTCCAGGTATTGTCAATATTTTTGAAACAACTCCATTGTATACACATCTCACATTTCTATTTGGTGTACTTATATCAATTCCATCATTACGTACTTTTACGTTTTTTAATACTTGATGATTGTGCAATCCAAATTTACTTACAATCATACCATTTTTTACTGGCCAAATTAATTTAGATTTTCTTGACTCAAATTTTTTTGTCTTAGTACTTATCTTTTTATTAGTATTTATATTAGTTTCTACTGTTTCATTAATATAGCTTTTAAGATATTTATTTAATTTTTCATTCTTATCTTTTTTCTTTCTAATATCATTTAACAACTCTTTTCGCTTTTTGCTTAGTTTACTTATTTCATTTTTTTTATTTTTTTTATCTAAAATAAGCTTTTTATATTCTGTACTTTTTTGTTCAATTAGTTTCTTTTTATTTTTTATACGTTTTTTAAGTTCAAATGTTTCTTCTTCAATATTTGTAATTTTTTGTTTTATTAGCAAAGCTTGTGATTTTGTATATTGCGATAACATTTGAATATATTTATAACGCTTATAAGCTTGATTAAAGTTTTCGGAAGCTAATATGTAAATATATTTATTGTTTACAATTTTCTTTATTCTATATGCATTATAAACAAGTTTAGAATACTCGTCTCTAAATTTGTTTAATTCATGTTTTAATATATCTAATTTTTTTTGTGATTTATTTATTTTATCGCTTAGTTTTTTTATTTCATACTCTATTAAATTTACAATTTTTTTTCTATTTTCTATATTACTATTTATTAAAGTTAATTTGTCTAAATAGTTTTGCTTATTTGTATTTGTTCGTTTTAACAAATATTGCATATATTCAATTTCTTGATTATATTTTTTTCTTTTTAAATTATAATAATTATAATCTTGGGAATAAATATTTGAAAGCGAAAATATAAATATTAATAAAAGTAACTGTTTTTTCACAATTTGTCAATTTAATATATAAGGTCTTCGACCTATTTAATGTGGCTTACACTTTTTTGTATAATATTGTCATATAGATAATTATATAAAAACAAATGCCGAAAAACTTTTGTAATAGTACTTATAAAAATGTTTTATGAATGCCTATCATACATAAGCAAATTTAATTACACTCAGTGTTTAATATTTCATTTTTTTGTATTTATCTAAAATATCAAAAGGGTATTTCATTTTTCTATTTTTTTGTATTTTTAACAAATTTAGTTTAAACTCACCTTTCCCTTTTTTATCTTTTACTTTAATTAAAATTGATCTGGCTGTATTTAATTTGTTTTTATTCAAATATTTATTATAATTGACTGTCAATTGATATTGATTAAGTGGGTCGTTTATAAAAATATTTTTAAGTTTAAATAATTTTTTGCTTACTAATATTTTCTGATACAATTTGTTTTTTACAAAATTTGTATCTATATTTTCAAAAATATAATAAAGACTATCAGTTGTAAATTTATAATCTTTAAGAATTTTCTTTTCCTTATTAATATCTCCATTATTTTTATAAATAAATAATCTATTTGTAATAACAGATTGTAAATCTCTGAATTTTAAATCAATATTAAATTTATTAGCCATATACTTATAGTCACCACAAAAATATTTTGATTTTAATTTATCTATAAATTTCAATGTATCGGGTGTTAATACACCTCTTGCTACTTCTATTCCAAGACCTGGCGAAATAGAAATCCACAATATACTATCCTTTTTCAAACGCATTGAACCTTTAAATGATAATTTTTTATTCGTCCCTGTAATTTTAGCAGAATATCTAATAAACAATGTTTTGTAATCAATATTATTTTTATAAAGACTATCAATAACTTCTGTTTTTATACTATTCTCAATTTTTTTATCTTTATTCAGTTTAATAATTCTACACGAACTACCTATAAAAACTGTTAGCAATATTATTAATTTAATTCTTAGTATATTTCTCATTATCATTATGTATCTTAAAAATTTAAGGTTCTTAAAGATTATTTAAGGTCTTCGACCTATTTAATGTTGCTTACGCATTAGTACAAGTACAATCTAATCTGCAAGTTATGAATATGTAAATGTTGATAAACTTTTGTAACAGTACTTATGTACAAATTTATTTTTATTTTATAATTAAGAGAAACCAGCTACTGGTTTTAAGTTAGGCATTTCCTAACCGCAAAGTTGCACAAAGTTTGACGCAAAGTTTCGCAAAGGTTCACTTTAACTTTTTTAATTAGAATTTATTTTTAGTTCTAATTCTTTATTATCAGGACTAAGTTTCAATGCTTTTTTCCATTGTTCAATAGCGTCTTGTGTTTTTCCATTTTTCAATAAAATATCTCCATAATGCTCCAATATAGAAAACTTTTTATATCCACCAATTCTTATTGAAGCTCTTATTATTCTTAGAGCATCTTTATATTTTCCCAACTTAAATAACACCCATGCATAAGTATCAAGAAAAGTAGCATTATTGGGTTCTATAGTAATACAAGTTTCAATATTTGTTTTTGCAATATCTAACTTTTCATTTCTTAAAGCTAAATAATAGCTATAATTATTTAGAACAGTTTTATTTTTAGGTTGAGATTTTAGCACAGTTTCAAAAGCTTTATCAGATTTATTATACATTTTTACTCTGTAATACGCTTCTCCAAGATATGTATAAAACTGTATAGTCATTTCATTATCATCAATAACCAAGTCCAAACCTGATTCTAAAATTTCAACTGATTCATCATATTTATACTTTCTTATTAAAGCAATTCCATTATATAAATAAAATATTGGTAAGTTAGGATAAATATCAATTGCCTCATTACTATGCATATAAACACTATCAAATTCATTATTCTGTGTTTCAACCATTAAAAGCTTTTCCCATACTTGCGAATTATTTTGTTTAAGATTTTTAGCAATCAATAAATGCTCTTTAGCTCCTTTATATTCACCAGATGTCATTAAATAATCTGCAAATAAACTATGTATTTCTGCATTATTAGGATTATTTTCTATTAGCAAATTCCATAAATCATAAATTTTTTCTTCATTATATTTATTTTTTCTTATATTTATATAAGAAAATAACAATCTAATTTTTATATCTGTCTTTATATCTGGACTTTTGAAAACAATTTTTGTTTCTTTAAGCGATTTTTCATAATCACCAGTCATTCTATAAAAATTTGATAATGATATATGAACTAATTTATTACTGGGGTCAATTTCGAGTAACTTTTCGTATATCTTAATTGCTTTATCCTCTTGTTTAATAGTTGTATAAAACTCAGCAAGCATACCGTAGTATCTTGATTCATTGGGAAATAAATTTATAAGTTTATTTAGTTCCTCTATTCCTGCATCATATTTTTTAACTTTATAATAAAGTTCGTTCTTTTTTAAAGAAACTCTTTCGGTAATTCCTATTTTTTTTTCAATTTGATTATATACACCAATTGCAGAGTTATATTTTTTATTTGAAATATAAAGATTTGCAAGATTGTGATAAATAAAAATTTTATTAGGAAATTGCTTTATTATAGCATTGTACAACTCTATTGCTTTCTCATTATTACTTACTGTAACATAAATATCAGCAAGTAAAAATTTGTACCAAAAATTATTATTATTAGTTTCAACTGCTCTTTGTGCGTAAAACTGAGCCTTTTCATATTCTTTTAATATAACATATATTTCGGCTATTTCGTACATTGATACTGCACTTTTGTTATTTCTCTTAATACAATCTTTATATAGTTCGATTGCCATATTGTATTTACCTAACATTTTTTTAGTAGTAGCAGTAGAAAAAATATATTGATACTCTACAAAGGTTTTATCAATGCCTTTTACTTTAAATTCCTTAGTAACCTTGGACGTTTTGCAAGCTCCTACAAGTGTTATAAATACTATTAGGATAAATATTGACTTTATTTTAAATATAGGATTATTATTTTTTTTCATATTTTTTATTATTTATGTAAGGTCTTTGACCTATTTAATATTATTAAGGTCTTCGACCTATTTAATGTGGTTTGTGCATTTTTATAAATTGCTATACTTTCAATGGTTCAATTATTCAATGATACAATTATACAATATTTTGATTAATAACTTATAACATTTATATAAAAGTAAAATTCTTAACCTAATTCAGTATAATCAGAATATTGTATCATTGAAAATTCACTCAAATAATAAAAGGTTCAGTTACAATTTTCTGTTTTTCGTATATTTCATATATTTTTTGGGGTTTATCATTTTTTATTAAATTTTTAAGATTTTCGGGCAAATATTTATTTTTCATAAAATTGATTGATTCTTGCAAATCCATATTTATTTTATTATTTGGCGTACCAAACGGAGTAAAACCAAGCAAACCATTAATCATTTTTGAACTTTCTAATAATTGAAGCATAAATGTTTCACATTCAATATCCCAATCACAACCAGAATCAAATGTATCAATTGTTCCATTTGATAATTTTGAGTTAAAATTATCACCTCCCAGTAAAAAATTTTTTAAGTTTCGATTATATTCTTTTCCTGAAATAGAATATAGCACTACTGGCACTTCAGCATTATATCCGTAAAATTCACAATCAATAATATTATAGTTCTTAAACACAAGGTAAGCCATATCTACAAATGTGCTATCGCCTCCATTTATATTAATTTTTCCAATAATATTAACGTTTATAAAAGGTATAATATAAACATTTTTTGTCTTTATTATTTCACCATAATATGCTGACATATAACCAAAATCGTCATCTTCAAAATATATACGCATTAAATTTTTCATATTTATTAATTTTTAATTAATGTAACAGTACATAACTTTAAACGAACTAAAGTCTTATTGTCTGTAGTTGTGAAGATTACATTATCAAACTCTTTTCCTATAAAATGTCCACTATTAGCATAGTCAATTTTCAATCCTCTGTAATGAGTATCACCACGTTTCCAAGCTTTATATATTTTCTTGAAATATGGATTTCTACCACTTTTTCCATGTATTGTAATTTTCCCACCACTTTTTACTGATTTAACTATATCATCTAAAAAAAAAGACATAGGATTACTTACTGTCATTCTATCAATAAAAATACCTCTACCAGCAAAATATTTAT
>JAOZVK010000173.1 GCA_029938185.1 Bacteroidales bacterium
GAATAAAATTAGAACTAATAATATTTTGTAAATTATTAGTTTTTATAAGACCAGGCAAAATGTAACAAACTAGTACAAAAATAGTAATAAAACGTAAAACCCGAAAGAAATCAAAATTACTGATATTATGCTATATGTGGAAACTACAAGTTTTTGAAAATGCTTTACTAGGCTATCCTTCAGAAGTTGGACAGTCTTGTTTATCAGGTATTTCGTAACAGGATAAAAATCAATCCTGTTAATCCTGTAAATCCTGTCAAAAAATAAAATATTGTCCAATACTATACGTGTAGCCCTTTACTACAAAGCACTACTGTTTTGGTATAAAATGCTAAACCATAGAGGTGGACGCAAAAAGAGCTATACAAAAGAAGCTATTGATGATTTAATTCGTATATTTGCGTTTGAGAAACCGAGAATTTTGCACAATATATATATATTGCAGCAGACCGTGAACCGATAATCCCAGGAACAGGATGCGGTAGTCCTGTGTACGTCTGGCTCTGCGAGGGCTGGCGAAGTAACTCGCTGTCCTATCTCAATTTTATGTTTAATAAAAAAAAATAACTAATTGAGTAAAAATGAAACAAAAAAATTTAATAAATACAGTAAATAAAATATACAAAAACCAGAAAATAACATCTTCTGATTTAGAAAATTTTATTACTCAATTAGAAATATTTACATCAAAAATAGATGTAAACGAAACAGAAGAACATATAAAATATCTATTGCGTGATTTTCTTAAAAAATCATTTTATACAAATAATGCTCTAAACACAAAAGGTCGTTTTGATTTTGCAATTCATCTTGATAAAACAGATAAAAGTAAAGTTGGAGTTATCATTGAAACAAAAGCACCGAGCAGTAAAAAAGAAATGATTTCACAGAAAAATTTACAAGCAAAATCAATGTATCAATGTTTGTTGTATTATTTGCAAGAACGTATAAATAACAAAAATAATGACTTGAAACACATTATTATAACAAATTTTTACAAGTGGTTTATTTTTGATGCTACCGATTTTGAAAAAATATTTTATGAAAACAAAGAACTGAGAAAAGAATTTGAAAGTTGGGATAGCAAGAAAAAAACAAACCGAACTACAAACCTGTTTTACAACGAAATTGCACCAAAATATATAAAACAAGCCGAAAGTGAATTGCAATTTACATATTTTGATATAAAAGACGTAAATGCTAATATTGAAAAAAATAAAAAAACACTTATTACTTTATATAAAATATTTTCAACAGAATTTTTATTGAAAAAATCTTTTGTAAATGATAGTAATACATTAGACAATAAATTTTATTATGAACTTTTGTATATAATAGGACTTGAAGAACAAAAAGAAGGCGGAAAGAAAATAATTAATAGAAAAAAAGAAAAACAAAACGGTTCACTTATTGAAAATACAATTTCTATAATAAAAACAGAAGGACGATTACAATTTGTAGAAAATCCAGACCAATACGGAAAAACAGAAGAAGAACAAATTGAAAATATTGCACTTCAATTAAGTATTATGTGGATAAATCGCATAATTTTTCTAAAACTTCTTGAAGCACAATTAATAAGCTATCATAATAATAATGCTGATTATAAATTCTTGAATATTAATACTGTCAGCAATTACAACGAGTTAAATGAATTGTTTTTTGACATTCTTGCAAAAAAAATAAATGAAAGACCAAGTTATCTGCAAAAATTTAAAAACTTACCTTACTTAAATAGTTCTCTGTTTGAAATAAGTAAATTAGAAAATCAAGTAATACGAATAAATAGTCTCAAAGACCGTTTTAACTTGCCAATATTTTCAAAAACTGTTCTGAAACAAAAACAAAACGAATTACCTGTTTTGCAATATTTGTTTAATTTTCTTGATGCTTTTGATTTTACAAGTGTTGGTTCAAATGAAATTCAAAAAGAGCAAAAAAATTTAATAAATGCTTCTGTTCTTGGACTTATTTTTGAGAAAATAAATGGTTACAAGGAAGGTTCATTTTTCACACCCGCCTATATAACAATGTATATGAGCCGTGAAACTATACGCCGAGCAATTGTTCAAAAATTCAAAACTTTGCCAAAGTTTCAACCTTTGGCAAAGTTTGAAGAACTAAAAGATAAAATAGAAGACCGTAAACAAGCAAATAAAATAATAAATAGTATTAAAATATGCGACCCAGCCGTTGGTTCAGGACATTTTTTGGTTTCTGCACTTAACGAAATAATTGCTATAAAATCGGAACTTGGAATTTTAGAATATCGCAACGGAAACAGAATAAAAAATTACAAGGCAGAAGTTTTAAACGACGAATTGATTATTATAGACAAAGAAACAGAAGAATTATTTGAATATAATTTAAACAAAAAAGGAAATATAATTGATTATAAACAAGATTTACAAGAAGCATTATTTCACGAAAAACAAACAATAATTGAAAACTGTTTATTCGGTGTAGATATAAACCCTAATTCAGTAAATATTACACGATTACGATTATGGATAGAACTTTTGAAAAATTCATATTATACAGAAAAAAGCAATTATAACGAATTAGAAACACTACCAAATATTGATATTAATATAAAGAAAGGAAATTCTCTAATTGGTAGATTTGCATTAAACGGAAACAGCATAACAAACGGACATGCTAAAAAAATGAGACTTGCAACCGAAAAATATAAAGAACAAGTAATTTTATACAAATATACGAGTGATAAAATTGTTAAGCAAAAAGCAGAAAATGAGATACTAAAAATAAAGCAACAATTTGCAGAAAATGTAAATCCAACAGATAAAGATTATATTTTTTTACAACAGAAAAAAGCAAAACTTGGCGAAATGCCAATGTTATTTACACAATCGGATAAAGAAAAATGGAAAATTGAAACTAAAAAATTAACAAGCGAAATAGTAGAACTTGAGAAAATATACAACAAAAAATTACAAACTTTATACGGAAATGCTTTTGAGTGGCGTTTTGAATTTCCTGAAGTTTTAGATGAAAATGGAAACTTCAAAGGTTTTGATATAGTTATAGGAAATCCGCCGTATATAACACTATTACTTGGTAAAAATCAAAAAAATGAAAATCCAGATATTATTACGTATTATAAAAATAACTATCAACTTTTTGAATATAAAGGGAATACATATACTTTATTTATCGAAAAAGGGAAAAGTATTGTTTCAAAGTCAGGAATATTATCATTTATAGTTCCAAATACTCTTTTGCTGGGTAATACTTATAGTAAAACACGCAAATTCCTTTTAGACAATAATTTACAATCAATTGCAAATTTCACAGAAGAAATATTTGAACATGCAAATATAGGTGGTGTCGTCATTTTTAGAATTGATAAATCGCAAAATGAAAATCAAATTAAATATACTGAAATAAATGATGTTAGTAAATTTCAAACAAAAAAACACAGTGTGATTAACAAAGAAAAAATTTTAACATCTTATTTGAATAAATTTTATTCTCATACTAAAATATTTACTCTGTTAAACAAAATAAAAGAATGTGATACAATTAATTTAGGAAATATTGTAAAATCTTATCAAGGAATAATTACAGGAAATAATAAAAAATTTCTTTCCAATAAAAAAACAAGTTCAAAACACGAAAAAATATTAAGGGGTAAAGATATTCAGCAATACAGATATAATTTTAACAAAAATTTCATCTATTTTAAACCCGAAGAATTATGGAGTAATACGAATACAAATTATTTTTATAAAAGCGAAAAATTAATAAGTCGTCAAACAGCAGATGGACTAATTGCTTGTTATGATAATAACAAAATGCTAACTTTAGATAGCACACACATTCATTTTTTAGAAAACGAAGATTTTTATTTGAAATATATTTTGGCTTTATTTAATTCTAAGCTTTTGAATTTCTATTATCAATCATTAGTAAATGAAGGAAGTAGAGTTTTTGCACAGGTTAAAATAGTAATTATTAAGATTTTACCGATAAAAAAAATAAGTAAAACAGAGCAAATAGAATTCACCAAAAAGGTTGATAAAATATTAATCCTTAAAAATCAACAAAAAGACACAAGTGTATTAGAAAAAGAGATAGACAAAATGGTTTACAAACTTTACGGCTTAACAAAAAACGAAATAAAAGTTGTGGAAGGAAAAAAAGAAAAATAAACTTAACATTTGCTTTGATGTCAATAAATTTCAGTAAAAGATTTAAATAAATGTGGAAAAACTTTTGTAATACTACTTACAAATGAAAAAGAACTTAGCTTGAGTAAAAATTTAATGTCAAAAATAAAGCTGAAAATATCAAAAAATAATAATTAATTTTTTGCATTTTTAAATTGAGATTATTGCTATTTTTGTGAGCTTTGAAGTAAACTTTATTAACTTTTAACTTGCGATTGTTTAAAAAAAAAACTGTTTTTGTGAGTTCTGAGATTACACTTGTTTTTTGGAATTTTGTTTTTTACATTTGTGAAATGGTTATAAAGACAATTGTAAAAACAGATAAAAAATCTGGTAAGCGATATGATTATTATCGCTTGTGCGAGAGTTACTGTTTGAACAATATACCAAGGCGTAACACAGTAATATCATTGGGAACTTTGGAAAAAATAGAGTGAAAAACACCTGCATATCGCAGTAAGCTATACAACTTTACGTGGGTAGCCTATATGTATGATAAAGAGACAACTCACAAATTTATTTTTTAATCAACTTAGTATATTGGTATTAGTTTTTTTTATACATTAACAACATTAAAAGGCTCTTAAAAGCCAAAAAATATTTACAAATGAGAAATATTAAAATAATAACAGAAATTCCGATAAATGAAAATATTGTAATAATAGCTAATAAAAAATTTAGTTTTAAAAATTTATCATTAAAAAAAGATGAATTAAAATATCTGAAAAATGCTATTGCAAAGAAAAACAATATTATTAAAATAAACCAGTATAATAGATGGCTGATTGTTCAAATTCCAGACTATGAAAATAAAGGATATATGCTTGACGAATATCAAAGAAAACAAGCAAATGAACTACATTCATTTTTAGTAGAAAATAAAATAAAAAAATTAAATATTATTGATGCAGCAAATAATCCACAATTAGTACTATCATTTTCCGAAGGTTTAGCTTTGAGTAATTATCAGTTTTCAGATTATAAAAAAGATAATAAAAATAGCTCTATAGCAATAAGTATTTTTAGTTCAAAATTAGATAAAAAAAAATTAAACCAACTGAATGCAATAATTAATGGTGTTTTCGAAGCAAGAACGATGGTGAACAAGCCATATAGCCATTTGGATTCAAAAAATATTGTTGATGAAATAAAAAGATTATCAAAAATATCGGGTTTTACACTTAAAGTATTAGATAAAAAAGATATTCAAAACAAAAAAATGGGAGGTATTTTAGCAGTAAACAAAGGAAGTGCTGTTCCTCCAACATTTTCTATATTAGAGTGGAAGCCTAAAAATGCTAAAAATAAAAACCCCATAGTATTGATTGGCAAAGGAATTGTTTACGATACAGGTGGACTAAGTATAAAGCCAACACCAAACTCAATGGATATAATGAAATCGGATATGGCTGGTGCTGCAGTAGTTATTGGCGCATTTCATGCTATTGCTCTTGCAAAACTACCTATTCATGTAGTGGGGCTTGTGCCTGCAACTGATAATGCAGTTGATAACAAGGCATATGTACCTGGCGATGTTATAACAATGCATAATAAACTTAGTGTGGAAGTATTGAATACTGATGCCGAAGGAAGACTTATTTTGGCTGATGCCTTGAGTTATGCAAAAAAATATAATCCCGAAATAGTTATTGATATTGCTACATTAACAGGTGCCAAAATTATTGCAGTTGGTAATTTAGGAATAGCTGTTATGGGAAATGTTACTAATAAAGTTTTTAAACAACTCGAAATAAGTGGAGAAAAAACATTTGAACGAATTATCAAACTACCTATTTGGGACGATTTTGCAAGTCAGCTGAAATCTGATATTGCAGATTTGAAAAACATTGGAGGTCGTGAAGCTGGCACTATTACTGCTGGAAAGTTTCTTGAAAATTTTACTGATTATCCATGGATTCATATGGATATAGCTGGAGCTGCTTTTACCAGTTTTAAAGATAGTTATAGAGGTAAAGGTGGTACAGGAATTGGTTTAAGATTGATTTTTGACTTTATAAAAAATATCTAACAAACTAGTTTAACGAAGCTACAAATAAAATTGCTAAATTATTACTTTAAATATGTCTGATAGTTCACAGTCTTCAGCTATACAGACTACCAACTTAATACTGAATCTACGAAAATGGCTTTTAAAGTTTATTTATGCACAAATTTATTTTAGCCTTTTTAATTAATTGACAATCAATAATGGTAAAATAATTTTGGCGTAAGCAACTAAAAAGGCTTGAAGAGTCCATTAAATTAGGTCGAAGACCTTTAACAAATAAAATTATGAGTAAAAATAAAATACGTTTAGGAATATCACATGGTGATATTAATGGAATTAGTTATGAAATAATAATTAAATCATTATTAGATAATAGAATTTTTGATTTTTTTACACCAATTATATTTGGTTCATCAAAAATAGCAGCATATCATCGTAAAGCTTTGAGTACTTTAAACTTAAATCTTGTCAGCATTAAATCTACTGAAAGTCTTAATTTAAAAAGAGCAAATATTATTAATTGTATAGAAAATAATACAAAAGTTGAACTTGGACTATCTACCGAAATGGCAGGTAAAGCATCTCTTACTGCCCTTGAATTAGCTGTATCAAATTTGATGAATAAAAAAATAGATGTGCTTGTTACAGCTCCAATCAATAAACAAAATATACAATCAAATAAATTTAATTTTCCGGGACATACAGAATACTTAGAAAAAAAATTTGATGTTGAGAACTCTTTAATGCTTATGATAAATGAAAAAATTAGAGTTGGTGTAGTTACTGGACATATTCCATTATCAAAAGTAGCTGAGAGTATAAGTACTAAATTAATTTTGGAAAAACTTAGAATATTACAAAATTCATTGATTAGAGATTTTGCTATTACAAAACCCAAAATTGCAGTATTATCATTAAATCCACATGCTGGCGACAATGGATTACTGGGTAGTGAAGAAAATGAAATAATAATTCCTTCGATAAAAATTGCTAGAGAAGAAGAAATTTTGGCATTTGGACCATATCCTGCCGATGGCTTTTTTGGTTCGTTTAGTTACGATAAATTTGATGCTGTTTTGGCAATGTACCACGATCAGGGGCTGGCTCCTTTTAAATCTATAGTGTTTGACAAAGGTGTGAATTATACTGCTGGATTACCATTTGTTAGAACTTCTCCTGCTCATGGAACTGCATACGAGATTGCTGGAAAAAATATTGCTTCGCCAAATTCGTTTAGAGAAGCTATGTATCTTGCTTGTGATATTTTTAATAATAGAAATAAATATGATGAGCTAACTAAAAATAAACTTACAACAAGTCAAGGCAACTTTCAAATGCAAAGCTAAGGTCTTCGACCTATTTATAGTTGCTTACGCATAAAATTTAACAAACTGAAAACCAGATATAATTAAGTTATTCAGGCGTAAGCAACATAAAATAGGTCGAAAAGACCTTAAAAATTTAAAATAGTTAAACCAATAGTAAAAGGATATAATTTGGGTCCTTTATCTTTTTCAAATAAAGTGCTTATACTGTAATTTGCAAAAACCCTTAAAGGTCCAATACCTACCTTTGCAGTAAAACCATATGTGAAAGGCGATAACTGAAAATCATCGGAAGTTCTGTCTTTGTTTCTATCTCCTCCAGTTTTGTAAAATTGCTTAGTCATTGAATGAAGCTTAATACCACCAACAACACCAAAATTAATAAATAATTTTCTTCCCATTGCAGTCGGAAATTGCATTTCGTATAAGAAAGGAACTGTTAGATAAAATGTGTTGAGTGTGTTTTTATAATAATCCTTAATATTAGGGTCTTGATTAACACCTGTTATAACACCATCAGTAGATTCAACTAAGTTTATATTTTTTTTGAAATGATAGTTATTATTTTCAATACCTAAACCTGTTACAAAACCAATTTTATCAGACCATAGTGGTAAATTAAGTTCAATAAAATTAATTGCAAAATACCATGATTTATTAGTTTGAAGTTCCATAAACTCACCGCCAACTGGCAAATCCATATTATAATCTTTATTAACAAAAGTATTCAACCCTACATTGAAACCAGCCCAATGCCCTCTGAACCTATTGGTACGTTTTCTTTTTTTTCTGATCCAATCAGAACCCCATCCTTCACCCCAGTCATCATTGTCCATTTCGTCTTTCATTTCATCTAAGTCATCATCAATATTTTCAATACCTTTGTTTAAGGCGGTTATTTTTTTATCATTTTCATATATACTTTTCTTTTTTTCTAATATTATTTCTCTTAGTTTTAATTTTTCATATTCAGACTCTAAGCTTTCTAATTTTTTATTGTATGCTTTTAGCGAATCTTCCATTGATTGATTCTCTTTTTCAAGTTCAACAATACTACTTTCAAACTTCTTTTTGCTTGATTCCATATCATCATAATCATCTTTATAGTTTTTGATTATTGTATATTTTTTTTTGCCTACTCTAACTTTTGTTGTATCAGTTTGTGAGTACATACTAAATACATAGCTTAGTATCATTATTACTATTATTGTTTTTTTCATAACATATAAAATTTTAGTTTATTAATATTTTTATAAATAACAAAATCTTGTTTTGATTTCTTTATTTCAAATTCTAATGTTATGACGAACAACTATGTTGTTTTGTTACAAAAAAAAACTGGCTACCAGTTTTAAGTTAGCCGCTTTTTAACCGCAAAGTTGCACAAAGTTTGACACAAAGTTTCGACCTGTGCAATCAAAAGTCCGATAGGACGAACTATTGTAAACCCACAACGATAGTTGTGGGAATAGAGCAAAATAGTTCGTCCCTTGAGGGACTTTATGTCATAAGTTCTTTTAATACCACGATTATCATCGTGGTTTAACAATAGTCGTTGTTCTTACGGACTTTTGATTGCACAGTTTGCAAAGTTTTGCTAATCTTTACTTTAATTCTATAATTATAACTACTTGAAAAAACAAGATTGTCAAACTTCAGACGGGTAGCAAAAAAACGGAAGTATTCATAAAAAAACAGCGGCAGGTGAAAACACCAGCCGAGCGTACAGCAAGTAGTCACCTTATAAGAACTGTTAAAATTACTCGAAAAATTTAACAAAGAGTATAATGATAGACCACATCAAGGAAGTGAACTCAAAGGTTTGTCTCCAAATGAATCTGCAAAACGTTTGGCTCAAGATGCATAACATCTATTAGTCCACAACAAAAAAATACAAATATCTTCGTGTTTTCTTAACGGCTGTTTTTTTGCATTTAAAAAGTTTGTTGCTTTTGATTTTACCCAAACAACTTTATATTTAAACAATTTTTCGGGCTACACGTATAGTGTTGGACATTATTTTATTTTTTGACAGGATTAACAGGATTGGTTTTTATCCTGTTACAAAATACCTGATAAACAAGACTGTCCAACTTCGGACGGGTAGCCAATTTTTCGTTGCCTAAAATCAATTTTGCTGTAAATAATCCTTGTGCTGTTAGCACAATTGCACCCTTATCTTTTATTATTCTTTCGTATTGTTTCCAAAGTTTTTCAAGAGAAATTAATGTGTCCCACTTGTTTTGTGTAGTTCTATATGGTAAAATAATAATTTTGTAGTCAGGTATCAAGTCTAATAACAAATAAATCTGTTGAGTAGTAAATTAAAAGAAAAAATACTTCAACTTTTTTATGCTATTAATTTGCCGTCATAAAAAACTGCGATTTTTATATCGTATAAATCAAATTTTCTGGTTACACCTAACGGAAAACTGACAACTAAGCAAATGATATACGCCTCCCTATCAATCGTTCTGAATTTTCTTCTTATAAACAATTCTATATTCATTCAAAGTTTTTAAATAAATCAACTGTTCAACTGTCAAGCCAGAAGCGGATAAGATAACTTCATCAGCAATACCCTCTTTTAATAGTTCAAAAGCAAATTTTTCAAGTCCTTTTTCAATTCCTTTTTCAATTCCTTTTTCAAGTCCTTTTTCAAGTCCTTTTTCAAGTCCTTCT
>JAOZVK010000174.1 GCA_029938185.1 Bacteroidales bacterium
TTTGAAGATTAATAAATTATCATTATCCACAAAAACAAAAAATCGGTCAAAAAAATCTCTAACATTTTCTGTCTCCAATTTTGCAGTTGTGCATAACGAATACGTGTATGGTGGCGGGCGTTTTTTTTGTGTTTTTTTGAGGTGCGAAGCACCGAAAAAAACACAAAAAAAATGGCTGACATCCAACACGCTGTTATCATTGTTTTTTTCAATTCTTATATATTTGGTCAATCAGTTCGTTTAGTTTATTATCCAATTCTTTTTCATATAAACTATCTTCTTGCAAATTTGTAATTATTTGTGTAACAATATTAGTTATTTGTTCTAATTCCTGTTTCTGTGGTAAAATAAAGGGAATTTTCTTTATATAATTTGCTGGATTATTTGCAGATGGGTTTATTGTTCTTATTAGTTTATTGCAAATGTTAGAATTAAAGAAAGCTAATAAATAAAAAGTCAAGCTTTCATCTTTGGGAAAAACACCTACAATTGACTGGTCAAATAATTTGTTTTCAATTAATGATGCAGTAATACTTGAAGAGCTAATCATTGGAACACCAATACCATATTTGAAATAATATTTAGTATTTTGAAATCTTGCTTTTTTATCTGTTTTATAATGTTTAACAGCTTTTTCAGACCAATTCATAAACCAATTGTCTTGTTTTAAGTATCTAACATTACCACCTTTAACAATTGGAACAAAATTTTGTCCATTATTTAAGCCGTCCAATACATTCTCCTTATTGGCAATATTTGAACAAATTGTTTCTTTTTCTGCTACTTCATACCTTTTTCCGTTTCTAATATCTTTTGAAATTACTTTGAGAAACTCTTTGTCATTACCTGAATAAAAGCCTGTAACACAATTTGCAATATCTCCTACTGTTGATTGTGTGTTTTTTATTAAATTGGTAATATGGTTATCTTTTGAAATAATAAAAGCATGGTCTGCATTTTCATATATGTCTTTTTGCTTAAAAGATATTTTTGTGGCATCTTTAGAGTTTAACTGATTTACATTTTTATAATCTAAGTTTATGTCGAATTGATTATTCAAATTTTTTTTTGTGTCGCTCGTTTTTTGAAGTGTTATTATTGACAAATTAGCATAACCAAAATTTACGTTTGGGAAAAATGAAGATGGAAATAATGCAATTTCTTTAATTTTTGTTCTTGTAAGGATATATTTTCTGAGTTCTTTGTGCCTGTGTAGGCTTAAATATGTATCAGGAATAATAAAAACCAATACTCCATTTTCTTTTAAAAGTTCAATACTCCTATAAAGAAAAAGGGCATAAGTTTCTTTCACATATAAATTGGGGAATATTTTTTTTAAGCCTTTTCTTTTGTCATAATCTTGCCATGCTCCGTAAGGTGGATTTGCAATTATTTTATCATAAGCACCGCCAAAGTTCGATTGCAAGATTAAATCATTATCTAACAATGTATCACATTGCTTAATATTAATTTGAGAATATGATGAAAATTTACCTGTTAATGTCGTAATTGATTGAGTATTTAATTCGTAAATATCAATATTTGCTTTAGGGTTTGATTGTAATATATAATCAATAAAAACTCCGTCTCCTCCACAAGGTTCAAATATTTTATCATTCTCTTTTAATGATAACCTGCTGACCATATAATTTACAATTGGGTCAGATTTTGTATAATATGCTTGATATATATCTTTTTCCATTACCAGATTAAATATTGTGTTAATTCGTTAGTTTGTAAAAAGTTGAAAGTTTCATTTTTGAAGTCATTTTCCCAATTTACGTTATTTTCTATCCATGTTTTTAAATCAAATCCAGTGAAATGATTAATTTGAACATAAGTATCACTACTGCTATGTGCTTGCCAAACACCAGAGTTTTTCAATGTGTCGAAATAATGATTGTTATCTGCCGACCTTACAAAAAGTAAACATTGGTAATCTTCTTCAATGTTTTTATAAATACTTGCAACCAAAAGAAGTCTATTTGTGTTTCCTTTTTCATTTGAACCAAATCCACTTTTAAAATCAACATTGTATCTGATACCATTAAAAATAAAATGTAAGTCAAGTTCTAATTGTATCTCACCAGAAGTAACTAAACTCCAAACTTTTGAATAATAAATAAGTAACTGTTCTTTTTCTTTATTAGTAATTGTAAGATTGTTTATATAGTCTTCTATTTCAGATGTAAGCCGCTCTTTAACTTGCAGAAATGTTGGCGGAATAAATAATTCTATGTCGTTAATTGGGTATGAAAAACAGAGTTTGCAAAATGGCTCCCAAAGTTCTCCAATTCGTCGAGAAAATGTCATGTATTCATAAGCCCAAACGTCATTTCGACTTTCCAACATAACAATATAGCTCGTATAAGTTATCATTAAAACACTTTCCAGTTTTTCTTGATTAGTCCATGCTTCTTTTCCTGCTTTTTGCATGACGTTCTCAATTAAACTTTCTTTGCTTGTTATCAAACTTTTATTAATTGCACTTGCCTGTTTTTTATATTGAGTAGAACCATATTTTAGTTGAATTTCGCTTAAAAATTCAGTAGCTCTACTACGAAAATATTGTAATAGTTCATTTTTTGCGTATCGTATATTTTTGTTTATTTCCATTTAGCAAATTTAGCAAATTTTTTATTTATTCTTGTTTTTTTAATTAATGATAACGGATATGTGCTGGTGGCGTTTTTTTTATTTTTTTGTGAGCCGTAGGCGAAACAAAAAAATAAAAAAAATGACAACCAGCACAATGTTACAAGCATTATATTTGTCTTCCACCCAACTCAATCAATTCTTCAACTAAATGGTGCATAAGTGTGCAAGGCGATTTCTTGTGATTTTGAAGATTCTGTTCATTAAAATACTCTTCAAGTTTTTTAGCCCTATTTATAGCTTCATTTGTTTTGTTAATAATTTCACTTCTCACAATATTACGGAAGTTTTTCTCACTTTTTAAACTGTGTTTGTAATTCCAATTTGTATAATTTTTAACTTTAATTAAATTATCATTAGGGTTTTCAAGATTTTTGAATATTTCTGTAAGTTTATTGTAATAAGTTTTTCTTTTAGTATTCTCGAAATTTTCAAATTCGATATCTTCAAAATGTAATAAAACCCACAATTCAAAGGCATCGTTACTCCATGCAACTTTAATTCCTGCGGAATTTGCAGTTATAATTGATTGGTCAAAATCTGTATTTCCTTTTGGTAAGTTTACAGATGACTCTTCTTTGTCTCTGTCATAAACACACCAGATTTGGGTATCTTCCGCTACTAAACAATCATTTCCGTCTATGAATTGAATTAATCCATTTTCTCGGCAATGGGTTATCGCACTTAAAACATTCGCCATCATACTTTTCTGTTCTTTTGCAAAATTTATTTTTATATTTGATGTTTCAAAATATTTTAAATAAACAGGTTCACTAACTTTGTCTTCACAGAAAATAATAAAAGTTGGTAATGAATTCGCTTTTCGTTTATGCGTTTTTTTTATATCCCACGGTTTATTCATCGTTGCTGAGTGTTTTCAATTAAATTATTTTTTATAACTGGTAAGGCTCCGTAATAGCCTGCAAGATACTGCTTTGCAAAATCTGCATCATTCCTAATTCCTTTTAAATCGGATAATGAATATAATCTTGTTGACTCATCTTCTTTCTTCTCGGTAAAATAAAATTGGTCTCTTCTCATTATTGAAGGGGACATTAAATTTGTATCATGGCTTGTAAATAATAATTGTGAATTGCTTTTATTTATTGAAGGTGTATTAAATAGCTTCACAAGTCTTATAAGAAGTGCAGGATGAAAATTACTGTCAATTTCATCTAATATTATTATTGCAGGTCTATTTAATCTGAACGCTCTTAAAAGTAAACCAGCTATATCAAATAATTTTTGAGTTCCAGCTGATTCATTTTCTTTTAGGTTCAATATAATTTCTGATTTTTCTTTATTTAGAGTTGAATTCTTTTTTGAAAATGTTATCTTATTTTGTGGAAAAACTTTGTTCGTTTCCAATTCTTTTAGTAAGCTAACATTATTATATTCTAAATTGAAAGATGAGAGGAAGTTTAGTAAATCCTCTTTTTTTTCAATTTCATTTTTGTTACTTATATAATTAATTGAAAATCGCCTAAATTTGTCATGATTATTGTCAATATTAGATGCTGCCATACCATTTAAATATGCTCTAATTTTTTGACATACATTATTATTGTCATAAGCTGCAACATGAGAAATAAATAACGAGTGTTCATAAGGAATATTTGGTATTTTTTGTTCAATTGGCAGATTATTTTTTACTCTTTGTCCAACTCTTGTAAAAAGTTCTCCAATATTTTTTTCTTTTTTCCCGATTAGCCACTCTCCTGTTATTATTTCATTACTGTAAGGTAATGAAGTATCGTCAGGCTTTGGGGCAGTGTTTTTTTTAATTGTTAATCCATATCTAAATTTTTGTTCGTTAACAATTAACACTATCTGAAAATAAGATGCAATTTCTTCACAATTATCTTGAAATAAAAAAGGTTCACACAAATAATTCATATTTGATAATGAACTTGGTTCTTTTGTAATAATTTTAATGAAAAAATCAAGAGCTTTAAGAATATTGCTTTTCCCACTTGCATTAGCTCCATATATTCCAATTGTTTTAAAAAGATTAATGTCCGAACTATTCGCAATGTTATTTTTATCAATTTCTAAATATTCTTTTGAACTTTTAAGACCAGTAGCTACAAAACTTATTGTTTGTAGTTCTTTAATTGAACGGAAATTTTTTACGCTAAATTCTACAATCATTTTCTTTGTATTTTAAATTATAAAAATCCTATTTGTAAATATTTTACAAATTAAATCAAAATATATAAATAAACAACATTACTTTGGATTTATTTGCGATATTTTAGCAAATAAAGTAAGAAAAAGGAAAATTATAAAGCTGTATTAGAATTGCTTGTAACGAAAATGGGCTGGTGGCGGTGGTTTGTGAGTTTTGCTTTGCGGTTTTGAGCGAAGCGAAAATTCGCAAAGCAAAACTCACAAACCACTGACAACCAGCCCAATGATATGTGCTTTATTTATTCTCGTTACGATGTTTTCTAACATAAAAGTCTAAGCAATCATTAAAAGACCAACTTGGACTTGCTGTTTTTTTATTATCTATTTCACTTTCATATTTTACCGCAATAAAATCACGAAATAGTTCGTCAAAAGCTTCCTTAGATGCAGTTTCAACAGACCGAAATTCTAAACGTTCTTTTTTGTTATTATTTTGTGTTGTGTGGGGAACTAATTTTCCATTTTTCTCATAACCTGTTTCGTCAACAATAATATGAGCAATACTTGACATTATATAATCACCCTCTTTGAATGTTGTTGTAAAGCCTAATTGTTGCACCCTACTTAAACCTTTTGAATTTTGTTCTGTTTCACGTGTTGCTTTTCCATTTACGTAAATAGGTTCTATACTTTCCCACTTAAAACTTTTGAGATGTATAATATAATCACCGTTCTCTTTGCCTTTTACTTTAAAAGGAACTATTCTTTGAATTTTAGCAATTCCAGTTTTTACATCTGGATAGCGTAATTTCTTTTTCTTTTGGTCTTCCATAAATTATTGAATTAAAAAAAGTTAAAATTAATTTTATTATTATCTGAATTATATTCGTAGTAATTGTATTTACAAATCTCCTTTTGTAAGTTATTCCAACTTCTTGAAATTTGATTATTAATATTATTATTGATTTTTATTTCCTTTGCACTTCTCTGTGCATACCCTAAAAAATTAGCTTTACTCATCAAACTATATTTACGATACAGTTTATCTGTGAAAATCCCTTTTCCTCTAAATCCTTCCTTTTTTGCCCCAAATTTTGGTCTATACCCTTTGTTATATTCAGCTATTGTTATCATTCCTGCCCTGTGAGCTTTACTCCTTACGTCCTTTTTCATTTTTCCATAAAATCTTGCTAATCCTTGATTTTTAAGAGATACAACCTTTCCATTAAAATCAAAACCTAAATATTGTATTTGGGCATTATTACCAGACTTGTCAGTTACAAAACCATAATTCTTGTTATTTATTGATTTCTTGAAAAATCTAATTTTTGTTTTATCGGGATTAATTTCAAGAAAAAAATCTTTATTCATTTTGTCTGTTATATACTTTAAGTTCTTTTTGTAATCATCGCTGGAACAAACAACCAGTATATCATCAGAGTATCTACGATAGAAAAACATTTCTTGTTTTTTTGCAAATGTGAAAAATTCTTCATCAAATTTTAATAAATATAGATTTGATAAAAAAGCACTAATTGATGTTCCTTGTGGTATCCCTTTTCGTCTGTCTTTTTCATTTCTTCTAATAACTCCGCAACTATCTTCTTTATCAATACGAATACATTTTTTTATTAACCCCTTTTTTACTACTCGTTCCCTAAAATCTTTTGGTGTTTTACAATAGCAATTAATATTCTTACGTCTTAATTCTCTTTTATTATTAATTTCAAATTCTTTTATTAAATCTTTTTCATCGACAAATCTAAAATTTGTAATTGCTTTATAAAGATTGTAATGTGAAGCTGGAAGTCTTTCTTTTTTTATTAATGAAGTCCACGCTGTATATAATGTTGAATGATTTAAGTTATCAAAAAACTTAGTTATATCTAATGTCATAACGACACAGTCTTTTTGTTCTTTTATGTAATCAAAAACATCTTGTGCAAAATCAATGTTTGATTTGTATCTATTCTCATTATTTGCATCTTTCTTTTTAAACAGTTTTCTATAAGCAATCACGCAATCATTAAACTTTTTGCTTTCTAAATATTTTTCATATTCATTGCCTATCAATACTTTTGCATAATAAGAATAAATATGTGTATCAATATGAGTAGCATAATTGATGTGTCTGTTTTTAATTTTTATTCCCCTATCTGCCCGCTCTTTTAACTTTTTAATATATCTCCGTTCTTTTAAAATATAATGAATAAGTGGATGAAAACTATGTTTTGCAATCTTCTCTTCATCAGATATTTCTTTTAGCAATAAATTATATCTTTTAATGTCAATTTTATTAGATTTGGGATAATATTTCGGAATTTGTTTTGTAAAATGAACAAATCCTTTGGGTTTAAACCATTCAGTATTTGCATACCTGATAATAATCTCTTTAAATTCATAATATTGTTCCTTTCCTAACAATTTGAATAATTCTTCTTGAAAAAAATATTCACCTCTGTATTCAATCTTTTTTATCTTTCTTAATTTTGAAGTAATATTTTCAGTTACCTTTTTCCCTTTTTTTAATATATTTATAGTTTGTTCTGTTATTAAAAAAAGTGGAATATTATTAAACTTGTTCATTATTATTTTTTTGAAAAAAGACCGTATGCTGGATAGAGTAGCGGAATGCACAACTCCTACTTTGTATTAAATCAATTTCTTAATCAAACTGAATATATAAAGTATCTCTACTGCTGTCGCATATTTCGTTGCATCCATAAATTACGAAATTAGTTGTAATTTTGCTAAATATAATAAACAGTAATAACCATTTAAAACTTTAACAAAATGAGTAGAAATAATCAAAATCTCAAAGTAATAGCGGAACTAATAAAAGTTCTGCTAAAATTACAAAGAAATATTTGTTATTTAACTCAATTCCTAATCATCTAAAATGACCAGTTCTGTATAGTAGAAAAGCACCTGTAATACTCCAAACTTTTTATAAATAACACTTTTGTTTTTTTGTAAGTGTTATTTTGAAGTATAAACATTCCCTCTCATACGGTCTATATTTTTAATTCATTCTTAATTTTACTTATTTTTTATCTCTTTAAACAATTTATGTAAAGTCAGGTTAAAACATATTTTTTGCCATATTATTTGCTTTTTTCTATTGTTTCAATTTCTTCCTTTGTTAATTCGTATAATTCATAAACCATTTTATCAATTTCTTTATCAGTTTGATTTATTTGGTTTTGGATGTTATTTATTTCGGTTTTGTAACTGTCGAAATAATCTTCCCACTCGTCTTGTTGTTTGAAATTTAATGCTATTTTTTGCTTTTTAAGTTCCGAAACAAAGGTTTTGAAGTCAAAATTGTAGAAATTTTGCAGTTTGTTTTTAATTTTCTCAATTTCTAAGTTTGATTTTATGCGCTTTATGAATTTTTCTGCTTTCGTTTGTAGTTCTTTGTTTAAAGAAAGCATTAAATCTGCTTTTTCTATGAATGGTTGTTGGGCTTCTTTTGAAATTTCTTTTATTGGATTTTTACCTACTGAATTTGGGAAGTATTCAAAAATTCCACCTCCCGTTTGTTTTGCAATTCCTTTATATCTAAAATTTAAAAGATTAGAGTTAAGAAGAGATAAAATATATTTAACAGAAATGTTATTGTTGGTTTGAAAAATGACGGTCATATTTGAAAATGGCAAATAATTAAAACTTTCATCATAAGCAAATATATTATTTGATGCTCTTCTACTACAAACTAATTTGGGAAGATTGTAATTCTCTTTGTGCATAGCAAATGTGTAATTCCACCATTTTGCGGTTGTTCGTCTTTTTTTATCAGCTCTATTTTCTAAAATAAATTTATTATTCAGTAAATGCTTTTGAACACTTAAATCTAAGTCTTCAAAATTTTCAATATCTTCAAAATATAATAAAAAATCGGTATCTTGTTTAATTGAATATCTATCAATATTCAAACCTGTAACCCTTTTTTTGAAAAACACTTTTGAAAATGTTGAGGGTATATTTTCAAAAGTAAAAACCTTATCCGCAGCGGTTTCCATACCTTTACCAATCAATAATAATTCTTGTAATTGAGGGTAATTACTATCTATCTTTTTATATAAATCTGCTAAATCCTTTTTAATTAGAGCCCAAACTTTATTTTTTTCAAGAGAAAGTTTATGATAGTTCGTTTTATTGTTTATTTTATTTTCGATAAAATTTGTATTCAAACTTTTTTCTTTAAAGTTTATAAATTCTGTTTTTTTTAGATATTTTCCTTTTTTTATTGTAACAATTAGAGATGTAATCGAAGCATCTTTAAATACCATATATTTGTCAAAATTTATTATTCTGACTACATTGGCACAATCAATTAACCAATTTCTAAGTTTTTGAGCCTTATCTGAAAACAAAAAAGCATTTGATACAATAAATGAAACATTATTTTTAGAAATATCTACTGCTTTTTTGATAAAATAGAATAATATATCGCTTTTATCTTGATATATTTGAGAAAAATTGGTTTTGAGAAAATTAAAAACTGACGAACCTTTTCCAAGTGTTTGAATATTAAAATACGGTGGATTTCCTACAACCACGTCAAAACCTCCATTATCCATTATTTCTTTAAATTCAATATTCCAGTCAAAAGCCTTTTCGCCTGCAATTTCAGGGTCGTCAATTAATGAATTTCCACATTTTATATTACCAGATAAATCTGATAATTTTCTGCCTTTTTGTGCGGTGCGTAACCAAAGTGAAAGTTTTGCAATTTCAACACTTTCTTCGTTAATATCCACTCCGTAAATATTATTTTCAAGAATTGCTTTGTCGGTATCAAACATTCTTATGCCATCGCCAGTTAATTCTGCAAGTAAATTATCGGTTTGTTTGTGTTCGGAAATTAAAAAATCAAGAGTTTGATTTAAAAACGCACCACTTCCGCAAGCTGGGTCAATAATTTTTAAAGTAATCAACCAATCTTTGTATGTATGCAGAATTTTAAAAAGTTTTTTGCCTTTTTCGTTGATTTTTCCGTCTTTTTTCCGGTAACTTTCATCAATCAGCAAGTTATTTATCTGCAATTCCGCTTTTTTCTCGTGGCAAAGCGTTCCGACTGTATTTTCAACTATGTATTTTGTAATGTATTTGGGCGTGTAAAAAACGCCGTCTTTTTTTCGTTTGCTTTTCTTTTTGTCTAATTTTTCGCTGTGTAATTCGGCTGTAATTTCTTCAATTTCGTTTAGTGAATGCTCAAAAATATGTCCTAAAATATTTACGTCCACTTCCGTGTTGAAATCATATTTTGATAATTTCAGACTGTCTTTTTCAAGTATTTCGTCATCAATTTTTACGTTTGAGCTGTCTAATATCTCATCGTTTCTAAACAATCCACCGTTGTATGCAGGAATTTCGCCCCACTTTTTATAAATGTGTCCTTTGTCA
>JAOZVK010000175.1 GCA_029938185.1 Bacteroidales bacterium
AAGCTTAAAATACCTGCGTGCAAATTGGCTAATTATTTATTGTGAATTGCCTAAAGTTTTATAATCATTTGAAAGCATAAGGTTGTAAATGACAGTTACGAATTAATAATTACGAATTAATAATTACGAATTAATAATTACGAATTGGGCTACCCGTCGGAAGTTGGACAGTCTTGTTTATCATGTATTTCGTAACAGGGTAAAAATCAATCCAGTTAATCCTGTCAAAAAATAAAATAATGTCCAATACTATACGTGTAGCCATGAATTGGTTTACACCTTTAAGCAAGCAAACTTTTTTAATAATGAACAAAGAACTGCTAATTGAACTTAAAATATTATTTAAAGATATTTTTATATCTAATAAGAATGATAATGAATTAAATGAATTTTTAACTTATGTTGAATTGCAAAAATATACAGAATGCAAGCTTAAATATAGCTGGTATTCAGGAGAAAATATTTCATTTGCTTGTGGTTTTTTTAAAAATGGAACTAAAGATTATCTAACTGCTTTTATTGAAGCTATTGAAAACAAGCAGGAAGTATTCTCTTTTATACATGGTTTAAATCCAAGCATTTTTAAACTAAAATCGGATATGATTGTTAATAAACCAGATGTATTATTTATTACTTTTGAGTTAAAAAGATAATCAATATGAAAAAAAACGAAAATCAATGAAGTTTTATTTTGTACATTGGTATTGGGGGTTTATTTATTGGTGTTGTTGCATATTGGCAAAAATGGCTCTTTTCCTAAATATAGTTTTTGACCTATAAGTACTGTTACAAAAGTTTTTCTACATTTACTTATTCGTAACTTTTTGATTAAGTTGTTTTTATACTAATGCGTAAGCAACTATAAATAGGTCGAAGACCTTAATAATTCCCAGTCTCCTAAATTGGTGAAGTCTTTCATCTCTTAATACTTAAAAAGTATTGCTCTCAAAGTTTATTTTCATACAAATTTATTTCTAAGTAGTCTAACAAACGTTTTTCGGCATCTTTGTTTTTGCTACAAGCTATATAATAGCGGTTTACAGAAACGCGTAAGCCACATTGAATAGGTCGAAGACCTTACTATTTAAGCAACATAAAAAGGCTTGAAGAGCCAAAAGTATAGAGTTGAAAATGAAAAAACATAATACAATATTTAATATAGTAGCCAATTGGTTTATAGCAATTGCTATTGCGATACTTATATCCTATTTTATAAAAACCTTATTTATTGATACATATAAAATAAATAATAGGCTTATGGAACCAACTATTTTAAACAATGAAAGGCTTTGTATCAATAAAATTGCAAATCTGTCTAAAGGAAGTGTTATACTTTTTAAACTATATAAAGGAAAAAAAAATGAAATCAATTTAGTAAAAAGAATTGTTGCAGAACCTGGAGATACATTAGAAATTAAAAAAAAAATAGTGTATATAAACAAGAAAAAAGAAAATGGAGTTTGCGACTATAATTTTACTCATAGAATTATGACAGATGATTTATTATTTGATTCAATATTTTTTAAAAATAATAATATTTATGTTAAAAATAATAAAACAAATGAACTTGGAGTGTACTATGTTGAACTTACGGATACGCTTGCAAAAAAAATCAAAAAATTAAAAAATATTATAAATATAAAAAAAGTATCAACTGATAAAGGAATAAAATCAAGTTATGTTGCACCTGAAATAAATAATAACTATTGGAACACTGACAATTATGGCCCTATTATTATCCCAAAAAAAAACCATACATTAAATATAAGTTACCATAACTATGAAATATATAAGCATATTATTTTGGAATACGAAAATATTAAAATTGTTAGAAAAAACAAAAAACTATATGTTGATAACAAATTAATTACTAACTATACTTTCAAGAATAATTACTGTTTTGTAATGAATGATAATCGAGACTATTCAAATGATTCGAGACAATTTGGTTTTGTACCTACAAGAAACATAATAGGAGAGGTGTCGTATATATTGTTTTCGTTTAATAAAAAAAAATCAAGTTTAAATAAAAAAAGGATTTTCAAAAAAGTGAAATAATTGATATGAATTTCAAAAATTTATTAAAAACATTAGGGCCTGGTTTATTATGGGCAGGTGCTGCAATAGGTGTTTCACATTTGGTTCAATCAACTAGAGCAGGAGCTACATATGGCTTTGAGTTGGTGTGGATAATTTTACTTATCAATTTGTTTAAATATCCGTTTTTTGAATTTGGTCCCAGATATGCAGCATCAACAGGAGAAAACCTATTACAAGGCTATAATAGAATGGGAAAATGGGTAGTAATATTGTATGTATTTTTAACATTTATGACAATGTTTACTCTAATGGCTGCAATTTCAGCTGTAACAGCTGGTATTTTCTCCAGTATTTTTAAAAATATTTTTGATAACTTCCAATGGGCATTAATTATTTTAATATCAGGAACTATTATAGTATTAATTGGTAAATATTCATTAATAGATAATATTATAAAATTCATTATAGTATTATTAGCAATTTCAACTGTAGTTGCAGTAGTATCAGCGTTTTCAGGAGCATATGACCCTAGTGTTAAATTATCAAAAAGTTTTGAATGGGAATTTTCAGACATTGCATTATTAATTGCAATAGCAGGTTGGATGCCTTCTGCAATTGATATATCTGTCTGGCATTCAGTCTTGACAATTGCAAAAAAAGAAGCAACAGGCTACAGTCCAAAACTAAAAGAATCATTATTAGATTTCAATATAGGATATATTGGTACTGTTGTACTTTCACTAGGTTTTTTATCACTTGGAGCTATAATTATGTATGGAAATGGCTTGGAGTTTTCGAGTAATGGGACAAAATTTTCTGAACAACTCATTAATTTGTTTACATCAAGTTTGGGGCAATGGGCATATCCATTAATAGCAATTGCTGCAATTACCACAATGTCGAGTACAACTCTTACATGTTTAGATGCTTATCCAAGAGTACTAAAACCAAGTACAGAGATTATTTTTCCTAAATTGAATTTCAAAAATAAGAAAAAAGGAAAGTATATTTCTATTTTTTGGATAGCCGTTCTATTGATTGGAACTATTATTATATTAAAATTTTTTATGTCTAGTATGCAATTTTTAGTTGATTTAGCTACTAGTTTATCATTTTTAACCGCTCCTTTGCTAGGCTTTATGAATTATAAGGCTGTTACTGGAAAAAATGTGAGTAAAAAAAATCAACCTCCAACTTGGTTGAAGGTTCTATCGTGGATTGGTCTTGTTGTATTAAGTTTATTTAGTTTATATTTTATTGTATGGAAATTTTTTATAAACTAAGGTCTTCGACGTATTTAATTAAATTGCATAATATTTAATCAGTAATTGGGCGTTTTTCATTTATCGCTTTACACTTTTGGGATTTAAAACCTTATTTTTTTTTGTTTTAACCTTAGTAGAAATAAAGTTTAATTGTCATTATTAACCTTATTACCTTATTTAAACAATTATAAATAAGGTAATAAGGTTTAAGAAATTTTGGTCATATTTATTTTCTATTAAGGTTTAAAATAAAAAATAAGGTTTTTAAGAATAAAAAAAGTGTCAACTACTTTTTGTAATTTATGAAAAATGCCAGTAATTTACTATAAATATTATGCAAAATTTTTTTGTTAGTCTATACTTAGAGATTAAGGTATACATATAAAATTAAACTTTACTCCTATAAGTTCTGAATATTCAATACCAGTAGATTCCATATCTTCATCAACTTCTCTATAATACCAGTTTATTTTTAAATTATTAGGTTTTTTTATTTTAGATAGAATTATTATAAGTTGAATTATTTGGCGTGATGATGCTGTGTTAAAATACTCTAGCTTAAAATTAAACTCAGTTTCTTTTCTTGGTTTTTTAACATATTCCTCAAGCCATTTCATTACAGGCTCATAAAAACCAATAGCATCTTCGGGAAGCGATCTGTTAGATAACTCAAAATTATTATTTTCAATATCTAAAAATATATTTGGTGTAGAACTGGTTTCTTCAATTATTAATGGTTTCATACTTTTTTATTTTTTTTAATGCCAACTTGAATAATAAAAAACGAAATTTTTTCGTCAATTGGTTGAAAATTATATTCAATTTTATTTGCAGATTTTCGTCTTATATCAATAATACCTAAACCTGTTTTAAGAGGACTTTCTGATTTAAAATTCATTAATACTTTGTGATATTTTTTTGATAATTCTGTTTCGTTTGCATTATTAACCGAATCTATTTTTTCTTTTAGTTCTTCAACATTACTATTTTGGATATAATTACCCGATGTTAAAATGACTTCGTTTGGTTCTTCAGAAATAAAGAAAATACCAGGTTTCCATTTTAGATACCCAGCTCTATTATCTGCGTGTTTAACAATATTTTGTAGCATTTCAACCATTATATTATACATTCTTATAGAAATTATTGATATATCCATTTGGGCTTCAACAATTGATAATAAGTCTAGTAATATTTCCTGATTTAATGCTCCTTTGAAGAATAATAGAATATTTTTACTTATCAATTCTTCATGAATATCTTTTATATTATCAAGCGAATAGATAAAATTTGATTCTTTTATACTTTCAGGTTTTATTGTTGGGATTTCGGTATTTAAATAAAAATAGGCATACTTATCATCAATTTTATTAAAATCATAAGTAAGTTTGTTGCCAGAACGTTTTGCCATTTCTATTAAGCCTAAACCTGCACCTCCTTTTTCTGAGAACTCACCTGTCATTCTAATTTGCCTAGCGTATTTTCGGAGCTCTACTTTTCCCATACCATTTATTTTTTCTAACTTTTCTGTTAAAGATTCTATATTATTATTTTCAATGAGATTTCCTGTTGATATAAAGTACTTGTATTTTTTTTTGTATATCGAAAAAATACTATTATTCACAGGCTTTACTTCTACTTCTCCTATATGATGTCTTGCAATATTTTGCAAGCCTTCTCCCATGATATAATAAATTTTAGATTTTATTTTTAGGGTGTCTTCAGCTTGGTTTAAATTTGTTTCTGCCAATGACATTATTTTTCCAATTGTATTTACTGAAAAATCGCCCCTATAAACATATTCAAGTCCTTCTTCTTGAATATCTAAAAATTGCTCATACAAACCATTGATATACTTTATTCTTGAATTAATATCCATTCCAATACTTTTATAAAAACCTACTATAACAATAGTCAGTAGATTTATTAGTAAGCTAATTACAAATATTTATTAAAATAAAACTCACTTTTTTTCAGCTAATTTAATTTAATTTAACTAAATTATCAAAAAAAAATGTAAAATAAGTTATTTTTTTTGTGGCAAATTATTTGCCAAACTTGTATTTGTGGTCTGGTATAAGGTATTTGAGCTATTTGAAATTGTTTAATAATGCATACAATCGACTATGTTTCAATATATAATAATTTCATATTTTTTTTTGAACGAATTTATATTTAATTTTATATTTATAAAAAAAAGCTGTCAAATTCGACAGCTTTTAGTTTTATTTTTTTTCGAAATGTTTTTTATATCTATTTTTAAATTTATCAATTCTACCCGCAGTATCAACAAGCTTCATCTTTCCAGTATAAAACGGATGTGAAGTATTAGAAATCTCTAATTTTATTAATGGATATTTAACTCCATCTATTTCAATAGTTTCTCTACTTTTTGCTGTAGAGCGTGTAATAAATGTATGATCGTTTGATAAATCCTTAAAAGCTACAAAACGATAATTTTTTGGATGAATACCTTTTTTCATGTGTTTATAATTTATTATTTACTAAAATTATGGTACTAAATTTAAATCGTACCATTATATGTCTCTAATTTATTTGTTCTAGTCATGCTAGTTTTATATGTTATATTAAGGTCTTCGACCTATTTAATATTGCTTACGCATTCTTTTAACACTCTTACAATACGTAATTTAACAAAATATAAGTGTTTAAAAACTTTTGTCAGACTACTTATATATATTAAACCTATGGTTTATAAATTTTAATCTCGCCATTGTGCTTTTTAACATTTTTATCTCCAACTAGCTTGCAAATTTATATATTGTTAGCAATTTATCAAAATAATATTTTAACTTATTTTTTTTTACTTGATTTTTAAACAAAATTTTAATGTTAATACTTAGCTTATTTAAAAAATATATATTAAGATTAATTAATTATAAATTTGATGAAATTAGTAGTTTACAAGCTTTTCAGATTATAAAATACTCTGTTCTTATACTAGTTAGTATTGTTTTTGCAAAGCTTCAATTACCAAATGAAAGTATTGGACACTATGAAGCTTTTATGCTACTATCTGGTATTGTTAGTTTTTTTTGGATAAATGGGATAATACAATCACTACTTTCTATTTACAACATAAAATCAATTAATACTGAAAATAAAAATCCAATTTTTTTTAATACTTTTTTGACAGTAACTGCTATTAATCTTATTTCAATACTAATATTATTATTTTTTAAAAAATAATTTATATATTTTTTTTTAAACAATAATAGTTTTGAAATGTATGCTCTTTTGCCAATTTATATTTTTTTTAATACTCCAACTCTATTGATTGAGTATATTTTTTTATTAAAAAATAAAAATAAAAAGCTATTAGTTTACGGACTCGTAACATTTGTTTTACAATTTGTATTAATCATATTACCTATAGCACTAAATTATACTATATTATATGGTATGTACGGACTAATAATAATATCAATAATAAGATATGTATGGCTTTTTATAATATTGTATAAATACTCATGTTTTAAGCTTGACTTTGACATTATTCTAAAGATCATAAATTTAGCATACCCTCTTGCAATAAGTTCGCTTATTGGTGGCTCTGCGCAATATATTGATGGTTTAATTGTTTCGTATAAATATAATTCAGAGGTTTTTGCAATATTTAGGTATGGTGCAAAAGAATTGCCTTTTGCTTTATTATTAGCAAATGCTTTAAGTTATGCTATGATAAATCAGTTTACAAAAGATGATATTAATAATTCTTTAAACAAACTTAAAAAAAAATCTAAAGAACTAATGCATATACTTTTTCCAATATCAATAGCTCTTTTGGTTTCAAGTAATTATATTTTTCCGCTTATTTTTAATAGTTCATTTACAAAAAGCTCAGGTGTTTTTAATATTTTTTTATTTTTGGTAATTAGCAGACTTATATTTCCGCAAACAATTTTGTTAGGTCTTCGAAGAAATAAAATAATATTGTTTGCTGCATTTACAGAGCTTATTATTAATGTTGTTCTTAGTTTTGTATTAATAAAATATTATGGTATAAATGGCATTGCTTTAGCTACTGTTATTGCATATTTTTATGAAAAAACATTTCTTACAATCTATAATTATAAAATACTTAAAATAAACCCTAAGAGTTATATTGCCTTTAAACCACTTATTATATATAGTGTTATAATGATTGTTATATTTTTTATATTTACGTATTCAACTGTCTGATAAAAACATATAAGGACACGTAAGCCACATTAAAAAGGTCGAAGACCTTAGATTCGTACTCCGATAACTAGTATATCATCAATCTGTTCGTATCCATTTTTCCATTCTTCAATAGTTTCATTAAGAATTTCATTCTGCTCAT
The DNA here is from genome assembly GCA_029938185.1 of Bacteroidales bacterium. Classification (GTDB taxonomy): domain Bacteria; phylum Bacteroidota; class Bacteroidia; order Bacteroidales; family JAOZVK01; genus JAOZVK01. Next base: position 7,651 of record JAOZVK010000175.1, read on the forward strand.
TTAATGTTTTTTGATGAATATTCAATAATAAATTCTTGAAATTTTTTGTTAGATATTTTTTATTTTCTTGTCCACCTGGTTGGTCAATAAAACCATCAGAAAAGGTGTAGAATAAATCATCTTTTTTTATACTAATTTGCTTTGTTGTAAATGGTTTTTCTTTTAAATATATGGCAATAGGTTGCCTGTCAGCACTCACATCAATTAAACTATAATCGTTATGTTCCAATATTTTATAATTAACATTAGCTAATGAATCTTTTAATTCAGATATTTTTTCATTTTTTCTTATTATATACAATGGATTATAGGCTCCAGCGTATTGCATTTGCATAGTATTTTTGTTTACTATACAAATAGCCATATCCATACCATCTTTTTGTTCTTGATTTTCACCTTTTTGTTTTAATGTTTTTTTAATTTTTTCACGTAGTTGGTTTAGTATTTCTCCTGCATTTTTACATGTTTGTTCTATAACTATTTCATCAAGAAAACTAATACCCAACATGCTCATAAATGCTCCAGGTACACCATGACCGGTACAGTCAGCTGTTGCTATATATATTTTTTGATTGACTTGTTTCATCCAATAAAAATCACCACTTACAATATCACGTGGTTTGTATAATATAAAAGATTCTTTGAAAAACTTTTTTAATAAATCAACAGGAGGAAGCATGGCTTCCTGAATTTTTCGTGCATATTGAATACTGCTTGTAATATGAGTATTCATTTTTTCAATAGTATTATTTCTTTCTTGCAAACGAGTCAGCAAAGTAGTTAATTCCTCATTTGCTTGATATAGGTTTTCATTGGATTCATTAAGTTCGTGCGTTACTGCTTTGATTAAATTGGTCATTACTCTAAGTATTTGTACTTGCGAACTTTTTATATTATCCGTTATGCTATTAACAGATTTATCAATAATAGATTTTGATAATTTTTCATTACTTTCCGAAAGCATTACCATTGTAAGTGTTTGATTTAACAATAGATTACAATTATTATGATGATGAAATTCTCCAAAAGTAAAAAATCCAACTGAAGGTGCTAATTCTTTTAATGGATTGAGTTCTAATTGCATATCATCTTTCAAAAAACTAAGCCGTCCGCCACAAGAGTATAATAGAATTGTTTGAATAGGAATATTAGCAAGTCTATTTGCAATTTCTTTGTCTTTTTCAAGAATGCTCTCAACATGTCCATAACTAAATTGAAACACATCACCATTTTCTATAGAAGCCGATAGTTCAATAGATTTGTCGGCAGTAACTCCTGTAATAGCTCTCGCTACCATAATACCATTTTTATTAAAAACAAACGGAAACTCCATTCCTGAATAAGGTAAATTATCAATAACTTGTTTGCCAAGATATTTAGTAAATACATCGCTTGCTGGGATATTATCTATTTCTTTTATCAATCGTCCTTCCGATTTGGTTACTGCAAATTGTTTTCCAATAGCCTGCCAATTTAGGTGATAGTCAGTAGCTATATTTAAGGAATCACTATGCATAAACACAAATACAACTCCCTTGTTACTAACACCTTTGTTTGAGATTACAAGTGGTGCTTTTGAATTTTCGTTAGTTCCGGCTGCTCCTCCAAAAACTGGTAATGACTTGCAATATGAGGTAAAGCTTTTTAGAATAATATTTGCGTGATACTTATATGGTACCATCAACATTAATATTCCCTTAGTATCCGCTTTTACATACTTATCGTAAACATGTTTTACTAAAATTTTCTCATCAGCAATTTCAGTATTCTCAATTAATGTTACACTTAGGCTTGTGTTTTCGAAAAATGTAAAAGAAATTATTATTTTTTCAGATGACATTTTACCATTTAATATTTCTCCTATTGTAGTGGCTCCAGCAATTATTGCCTCTGGTAATAGTTGTTTTGTTAGGGATAGAAGATTTTATAATTTTTCTAATTCTAAAATTCCTGAATAAATTTGTACCAATACAGATGATGCTTGCTTATTTTGTTTTATAAAATCTATTTCGGTTACATAATCTGTTAAATGTTCTTCGTTGTAATAATATGTGCTTATTGTTTTCATGTATTTTAATTTTTGTAATTGGCTGTTTATTAATTTAGGCAAATCACAAATAATAATTAACCATTTGCACTTGTTATTTTAAACTTTAACGGTTTCAAAAAACACTTAAATATTCCCGATATTATCGCATTTTTTGAATTGTTAAAGCTTAAAATACATGCGTGCAAATTGGCTTATTATATATTGTGAATTTGGACTTACCTGTTTTATGTTAGACGCTTTTTAACCGCAAAGTTTTGCTAATCTTTACTTTAATTCTATGATTAAAACTACTTGAAAAACAGGACTGTCCAACTTCTGGCGGGTAGCCCTATTTGCTACACCTTCTACATTATCGTGTAGATTTATCAAATTATGTGAATCAAAATAGATGATGTTTGCAAATCGTTGATGGTAAGCGTGTTCCCATATAATAACGACACTTTTGTTTTTAATATTATTCTGTTTTATCAGGCGTAAGCAAACTTTT
>JAOZVK010000176.1 GCA_029938185.1 Bacteroidales bacterium
TTTTAATTTGCCATTGTTTTTGTTCAATTTGACGCTTTTTGTGAGTTCTGAGTCTTATATTCACTGCAAGAATATCTAGTAAACATAGAGTTTAAGCACTCAATTGTTTTTTCCGCTGTCTGTGCAAAAGCACCTGTTGCAAACACAATTGCAAAAAAAATTAAAATTACTTTTTTCATATTATATAAAATATTTGTTTGCTTTCCGAAGTCCCGCAAAAAGCGTTAAAATTAAAATTTGGATATAAAAAAAGCGTGGAAACTGTTACTTATCCGTTCACGAGGTTCTACCAAAACCCACAGTTACAAATAAGAACAGCCCACGCCAGAGGCGTAAGCATTCGTCTTATTTCTCGTAACTGTTTGAAATTTGGTAGATTTCGTGAACAAGAAAATAAGCTAAACGCTTTTTATTTTAGTATTTTATTTTTATTGTTATGTCATATATTTATGTTAATCTGTTAGTTTAAATAGATTTACAATTGTTAATTTTTTTTCAATTATTTGGCTGTTATGCATATCTTCGGAATATAATATTTTGCAATCTGTTTCTAATGCAGATGCAATTATCATACTGTCCCACAACGAAAATTTGTATTTCTCTTTAATTTCTATAGCACTTATAATTGTTTTTTCTTTTATTAATGTAACTTCAAAACTGTTAGAAAATTGTTTGATGTATTCAATCAATTTATCAGATGTAAGTATTTTTTTTCTTAAAGCTACATTAGAAAATTCACCTAATACTTGTGTTGAAATTACCGCATTTGATAATTTATAGATAAATTTTATTGCTTTATCTTTTTTCTCTTCGTCTTTGCTCGAAAGGTAAACGAGAATATTTGTATCAATAAATGTTTTATCTGTCATACAGTTCGTCTCTATTGAATTTGTAATTTTCAGGTAAATCAAATCTGTTTTCAGAAAGGAAATTTTCTAAATTTTTCCATTTTTCATTAGATTTATCTTTTTTTATAGGCAAAATATTTTTCATAATATCAGGTGTTCGCATAAAAGTTTCGTTCCAAACTATCCATTTCAGATAATATTCCAACATTTCATTCAGCGATAAACCTTTTTCGCCTGCATATAAATTAGCAAGGTCAATAGTTTGTTTGTCAATATCTAATGTTATTTTAGTTTGCATATCATTTTTTCTTTTTAGTATAATGCAAAATTACAAAATTTATTATTCTCTTTGGTGCTTTTTTTTAATTACATTATTGTTGTATCAATAGTTGGCAACGTTCCATGCCAATTAATGCGATGATAAACATGAATATAACATTCTTCTGTTCCATTATTTCCAAATACAGCAAGTCCTTTACCGATATGAATAAAATATTTATCAGTAAGGATACCTCTATCGTGAATATCCTTTTTAAAACGAACTGAATAAACATTTGTAATATTCCAATTTGAATATGCTGAACTACTAAATTCAGATTGAAGTTCTCCACTACGACTTGGTCTGTCAAGAAATGTATAAAAAGTTAAATTGGCTCCATGTTTTATACTGGGTAAGATGTAATCTTTTAACTTACTTTTATTTTGAAACAAATAAGGGTCAACAATTGTGATATTATTTTCGTTTTTAAATATTCGTTCAAACCACTTACTTAAATCAGTATTTCTCTCACCAGTTTGAATTTCTCTGTTATAAGGTAACCAATAATCGTTATAATAATTCCTTTCGTTTCTGTCTAATATTCGATTTATATTCATTGGAAGTATTTTAAGTAGTTCCAACGGATTTTTGAAAGTGTGCAATAAATTTGAAAATATAATTTTATCTTGCGTTGAATATGCTAAATTATTGAGAATTTGCAAATACTCATCTGATGTAAAAAGATTATTTATTGAGATAATTGACAAATCATTACCCAAAATTAATGTATCATCAGGTGTTTCAGTAGTTAATTTACTAAACCATTGTTGGTAATTGTCAAAAAAAATTCGGTTTCAAATTCACATTCATAATGAACAATTAAATCATCATTTAAAACTATTCTATTTTTGTTTATTTCATGCCAAACAGTCATTGCATTTGTATCAGCCGAAATAAAACCTTCATCTGCTTGAAAACAATATTTTAGTATTGAATGACAAACTGTTACATCTAATTTCATATTTTTCCGGATTTAGAAACATTCGCAATTAATTCTTTACTCAATTGATATGCCTTATCAAAAAAGCCAGTTTTCCATTTAGTTAAAAACTGTCCTTTTTTATTTAGTTCAATTTTATCAATTGTTGAAACTCCTGTATTATCTAAATCTGTTTGATATATTACAATATTATTTTCGTTAAACTCTTCATCTATATTTGCAACAATACTTTGTAATTTACGAATAAGGTGTTCGCTATGCGTTTCAATAACGATTTGTGATTTTGTTTTTAATGCAATTTCAACAAATAATTCGGCAAGTTCAACTTGCGCATTCGGATGCAAATGTATTTCAGGTTCTTCTATAATAAATATTCTACTTCTATTTTCTAATTGGTCGAAAAACATTTGTGTTATTATTGGTAGTATTTGTGAAATTCCACTTCCTACGTCCATTAAATTTTCGTCTATTGACTTATCCTTATGTCGAACTTTTATATCAAAATCATTAGAACCTTTTGACATTATTTTGATTTTATAACCAAAAGAAATTAAAAACCAATCTGATACTTTTTCTAATAATTTTGAATTTTTATATAATAAAATGGCGGTATTTTCACCACTTTTCCCAACATTATCGTATATACTCTCTGAAACTCTATAATTTCTTTCTGGTTTTGAACGAAAAGATGAAATATAAATTAAATTGTCTAAATATTCTGTAAAAAGTTGTTTCAATTGCAGTGATTTTATCCAATTTATTGTTGGTAATATTTTGTCTTTATCAAAATTGTTCCACGATAATTCATTTGTATTTATTTGTATATTTACTTTTTTATAAATTGTTGCGTCAAAAGGAAAAAAAGGTTTTAAAATTTTGAAACTTGGTTCATTTTTGTCAAAATCATAAAATGAAAATAAGTTTGCTTTGTTATTCGAGATTTCAATTATTATTTTTTCATCAGCTAATAATGTGTATTGTTTAAGAATAATTACATTATCAATTAATTGTATTTTAAATTTTATTGTCAAAATATCAAAATCAGGTATTTTGTCTTGGTCTAAAAATAAGTCTTCTGATATTTGAATATCTTTGGACAAAAATGATATTTCATAAGAAAAAGTGTCGCCTACTTGATTATGAACAACGTCTTTAAAGTTTCCATAATCTACATACTTTTCTGAATGTAACAGAATTGGATTTGAAGTATCATCAATAAATGATTGTTTTAAAACAACAGGAAAACGAACTATTGCACTTTTTCCTGAACTGTTTTTTCCTACAAAGATTGTTATTGGTCGTAACTCTATCTCTTCGCTGTCAGTAAATGATTTTATATTTTTTAGTCTAAATGATTTCATTTGTTTATATTTTTTCAAAAATAAGTTCAAGTAATTCTTTTAGAATTGAAACTAACTCAGTAATAGAAATTTTTTCAATCCTGTGATTTTTATCACCTATTCCGTGATGTGATTTATTTGAAAAAGAATTTAAGTTTTTAAGGGTCATGATAACTGTATTGCTATCTGCCTTGAATAAAACATTAGAATTTTCTAATATTTCAATCATTGTGCCTAAACCTTTTTTGTCTGAATACGGTTCTATTGTAGTTCCGTCAGATTTTTTTTGTTCTTTATATAAAATATGAAAAAATCTATATTTTAAAGTATCTTCAATTATTCGCCTGATTTGTGCTTCAATATATTCTATTTTATCTTCAACGGGGTTTTCTATAAAGGCTTCAATTTCTTTTATCCATTTAAAGTATGGATTTTCCATATCTTGTTTAATATTTGCATATTCAATTATATTTGCGGAATAATCAATTTTAAAAGCTTTCGGGGCTATTTGTGTATTTGTAAATAAATCGAAGTAAAAATTTATATTATGTGTTAATATAATCAATTGACTTACTTTTTGGGACAGTTCAGAAAGAATTTCTATTGTCCTATTTCTTCTGTTTTTATCAAAACTTGAAAGCGGGTCATCAATTACTAATATTTTATTTTCAAAATTTTGTTTTATATCTAATTTTGCAAGAAAAAATGCAAATGCCAAAGTGCTTTTATCCCCTTCACTTAAAGTATATTTAATTGAAATTTTATTCGCTTGTTCTTTAAATGAAAGACTATGTCCGTTAAACTGTATTTCATAATTTAAAGATGCTTGCTTACTTGTTGATACAAATCCACTTTTTATTTTTTCTATTCTGTATGGACTGTTAAACAATTTTAAATAGGAATTAATTTCATCTCCAAAATTACTAATTAATTTAGTAGAAAAATCATACAATTGTTTTTGTTTTGTTGCTTTATTTTGCTTGTTATCATTTTGAGCAATCCATAAGGTTTTGTAGCTATTACACACTTTTACCATTTCAGGACTGTGTCTTAATTTAATTAATTTCAGATTAATTAATTCATTTTCAATTTCGTTGGCAGGTTTTATCTGTTTTTTAATTATTGAAATATTTGCATTAATATCATCAATGCAAGTATTATATTTTTCAATTTGCTCATTGTGTTCTGAAAAACGTTTAAAAAAACTGTCAATTTTTTCTGTCTGTATTGGTAAAAGTAAATTATCAATTTTTTGTTGAATAATTTGAATAATATCTTCCACTATTTTTAATAGTTTATGATTGTCATTGGAGGGAACAAGCTCTTTGGAACTTGCAAAATACTTATTCCAAAACTCCAAAGAATATTTATTATTTGTTTCTATTAATTCCGGCTTTGTATTTTTAAGATTTTGCACAAAATCAGTAAAATCCTTTTTATAACTTTGTAATGACGAAGCTATTATTTTATAACTTTCGTTAAAATAATTTGTATATGCATCAATTAATGTATTGTCTGCAACGGATTGTTTACAGAAAGGACAAGTGGAATTATTTGTTTCAGATAAATAACGTGAACCATTTTTAATCCATTCTTTTGAATTAGGAATATTTTGATTTATCTCTTGTATCTGACTTTCTACGATTTCAATGTAAGATTTAGATATTGTGGCAATAGAATTTTCAAGTGTATTTTTTAATGAATTAATATCAATTGATACTTTTGAATTTGATATTTTTTTTAAATTTCCTTTCTCTGCAATTTCTTTATTTTGTATGCTTATCTCAAAAGATTTTTGTTTATACTCAATTTTTTCATCAATTTTTTCATCAATTTTCAGTCGCAAGAAATTATTAAAATCATTGGGTTCTGTATGTCTTCGAGTTATAGTTTCAATACGTGCTTTAATTTCTTCTTCTGTATTTTTTAATTCTTTGTTCTGATTTTCAATCTGAATTTTAATTTCCGATATTTCATTATTAAGATTGATACTTTTTTTTCCGAAAATAAATTTATATAAATTTTTACGATGTTCGGGTGAAAAATCAAAACCTGAAAAAATATTATCATTAATGAAAAAGGTGTCAAAAATTTCAATATTATTATTTTCTTTTATATCTATCCACTCATTATTGAAAAATCTATATTTTTTATTGTCGAATAAAATTTCTACTTCTTGCTCTGAAACTCCAATCGTTTTACGTTTGATAATTAATTCTGGAACGTTTGATGAAAAAGAATTTAATATTGAAGTAAATGTTGTTTTACCAAATCCATTTTCAGCATATATAATATTACTTTTAGCAAACGAAATATCACCTTTTGAAGTAACATTTTTAAATTTACCAACACCTTTTATTTTTATAATTTTGTTTATCATATTGTAATCTATTGCTTATTTATCACACAAAGTATTAAAATGCAAATTTACAAATTACCTTTGTTTTTTCATTATTTACGCTGGTAAATTTATCATATTTTTTATTTTTGTAATGTTTAACGCATATGTGTGTGGTGGCGGGCGTTTTGTAGCATTTTTTTTAGTGCAAAGCACCTCAAAAAATGCTACAAAACGACTGACATCCAACACAATGTTAAAGCCTTTTTTTTTATTCAGTATTATCAGCAATATCAGTTTTGCCAGATTCCTTCGTGTTTCAACTTTCAGTTTCCTCGACATTCAGTTTTTTTCAGAAATATCAGCAATATCAGTTTTGTTTAATCAGTTTGCTTAGAACTATTTGAATAGAAATTTCGTTTATGGCTTCCTTCAATATGAGCATTTAACAAAAGTCCAACTTCTATATCACTGTTTTTCAGTAAATTTGAAAGCTTAACTTCATGTTTGCGTAAAATTTCTTCTTCACAAATCATTATTACGTATACTTTTTCTTCAACTAAAAGATCCAGTTTAATCTCTCCAATTTTTTTTGTTCTATAAACAAACGGATTTTTTTTTCAAGCTCACATTTTAACCCTAAAAATTCAAGTTCTACAACCAGAGCGGCTTTAAAAACATCAAGACCGAATCCATATCCTAATTTATTCATGATGAGGTAGAATCCTTGCAAAATTTTTCCTGTAATTTCAGAATGTAAATATTTATCGTTAATGTTTTTTGTGTAATCTGTATCGTCCTGAAAAAACTTTACAGTTTTAATTAAATTTTACTGATGTAATATTACACATTTTTTTTGAATTACTAAAATAAAACGCATCATTTCGTATTTGTCTAATGCTTTGGCTACTTCATACATATAAATTATGCTTTCGATAGCTTCATGTTGCAAGAAAAAATATTGTTCAATATTGTATACACGGATATGTGCTTATGCTGTTTTGTTTTTGTGTTGTGGTTTTGAGCGTAGCGAAAAATCACAACACAAAAATAAAATTACTCCAAACACAATGATAGCGTCTTTGTATTTTATTTTCAATCTGTTGTTTGTAATTCCACAAATAAGTGATAAATTTTTATTTGTTTATCATTTCTTTCATGTTTTACAATTCCTATTTTTATATTTGCCGGAATATCATTATTCTCTGAAATATCTGTAAAATCTATCATTCTATACTCGTATTTTATAGTGGGTATGTATTTTTTATATTTATTCCAATTTTTCATAAAATTGTTGTTACAATAAACAACTATATAATTTTCAAATAATCCATTCGCATCGTAATTAAATATTTTTGTAATATGGCTCTTGATAATAGTTCTGTCAAAATGTTTTAAATTAAAAGCTTCGTATATTGCAATAGTTTCTCCTTTTTCATTTTCTATTTTTATATCTATTTCTCTGGGTTGAGTTTTAGCTTTCCCCCACTGAGTTTGGTCATAAGCTCTAAAATTTTTCATATTTAATTCATTTGCAATAAACTTATTTCGACTATCTTCATATTTCTGAATAGTGAGTGAATGCCCTTGCAGTTTTTTCAATGCTAAAAGAATATAATCAAAAAGTGATTGTCGTTTTCCGTTACCGTTTACCTTACCAAGTAATGTGTTAATTGAGACTTCTTCAATGCTTTTAGGGCATCTAATAGTATTTATTCCTTTATCTGAATATTTATTAAGTTGTTCAAAAGCATAATATTCAGGCTCTTCACTTTTAATACATTCACTACATTCGCAATGTGTCATTAATTGCACATGAGGCTCTTTTAAGGTTTTATGAATATTTTCTATTTCGTATCTTATTATTCCAAACAAATCTTGTCTGTTTTTACCTTGTATTTTTATAGTAATTTTTCTTTCTAAGATACTACTTGTTATTAGTGCTTTCGTTTGTTCTCTTTCTATTACAACTCCTCGCAACCAAAATAAGTTATCTTTTATATGGTCGTGCATTCTAACAATTATTCTTGTAATAATTCCTGCTGGCATAAATTTATATCTATACTCAAAACGCAAATTATCAGAATTATCCCAATTATCAATTTCATCGGGGGGATTAGGAGGTAATAGTTCAGGAACAATATAATCAACTCCGTTTGGCAAAAGAAAACAAAGCTCAAATTTTTTCATTAATTCAATTAGAAATGAAAATTTATCGTCCGGATAATCTTGCCAAATATTTTTAAGTTGTGAATAATTAAATTTCCCTTGATTTAATACAACTTCTTTTGTATCAATTATTTTGTAAACAGCTTCTGTTGCCCAATCTGGATTTAAAAAAATTATATTTCTTAAAATATCATTATCCTGAAAGTGTAAAAATATACCTAAATCGTGAAAATAATTACTTAAATGAAGTGCTTGTTCAAAGTCAATTCCAAATTCTTTGCAGACATAAATATAATCATCAAGTTTTATAAATTTTTTATTTGATTGCTTTAAATTATCTCTTATATCTATCCAAACTTTTGGTAGTTGCTCGCCAATATGCGGCAACTTATTTATTTCATCTAAGATAGATTTTTTTAATTCTTCTATACCCGTTTTTTCTTTTGCACTAACTTTGTAAAACCCTACAATATTTGGGAAATGCTCTTTTAAGTATTGTTCTTCAACAAGGCTTGCTCGTTGGTCTATTTTATTTTGAACCACAAGTATAGGTGAATTTCGACTAAGTAAACTAACAATTCGCAACCAATAGTCAAAACTCGCAAGATTAGGCATCATTTTATCTATTCTTGCATCCCAAACGAGTAAATAAATTGAGCGTTTGCTCAGGAAAAACTGATGTGTAGAATGGTAAATTTCTTGTCCGCCAAAATCCCAAATATTTACTGTTAATTCTTTGTTTTCTTTGATTTTTAAATTCCAATGTTTTATGTCTATTCCCTCTGTCGATAATTCGTTTTCATTATATTCATCAAATACTAATCGTTTCATTAGTGATGTTTTTCCAACAAAAGGGTGTCCAACAAGTAGTAATTTTGTTTCGTAAAGGTTTATTTTTCCTTTTTCAAGTTCTTCAAAATAGTTTTTAATAGCATCTTTTCCTTGCTTTATTATTTCAATAGGGGGATTTTCTATTGGATTGTCATTAAAGGTTATAAAATTTTCACTCCATTGGGCATTCCATTGTATCTCCATATTTGGAAAATCACAAATCCATTTTGGAAGTCTGTTTATAGGATTATCAATTAACTCTAAAACACTTAATGATTTTAAGTTTTTTAATGGTAAAATATCAGTTATGTTATTAGACCACAAAAATAGTGTTTTTAGTTGTATTAAATATTGTAATGGATCTATGTTTTTTATTTGATTGCTATGTAAATTTAGGTATGTTATTTGGTTTAAATTTTTCAATACTGAAATATCAAAGATATTATTGATTTTTAAATTAAGATATTTCAAATTAGTGAATTTTTTTAATAAGGAAATATCTTTCAAATCATTGTCTTGTAAATTCAAATGAATTAAGCTATCGTATATATCTGAATATTTTATTAGTTCATTTGGGATTTCTCTTAAATTAAGTCCTTCAATATGTATTCCTGTAACAAGTCCTTTTTTGTCAGATGAATAATGAGGAAATTCAGTCCGTTTTATATGGAACATTTTATTAATATCAACTTTTTTAAATTCAGTGTTAAGATGTTTTTCAAGCTGTTGAATTATTTGTGGTTTCATGTAATTAAAATTAGATATTAAAAATATAAATTGTTGTTATTCTTTTTTTAATTGACGCTATCGAATACGGCTATGGTGGCGGGCTTTTGGGGTGTTTTTTTGGTGCGCGAAGCGCATCAAAAAAATACCCCAAAAGCCTGACATCCAAGCCGATGTTACCTGTAGTTTTTTATTATCATAATATACTTACTTCACTACCGTAATAACAGAATCTACAGACGCTTGAAGCACATTATTATACAATACTTTATCAATTACAAAATACTTTCCTGCTTCAGAAGACCATTCGGTTTTAATAGTATCAATATCATATTCTGTAAATTTTAGGTAAGTTATAGCTATACCATGTTTTATCCCATCTTTTTCTGACGTAAATTCATGAATATTGTCAGGTGTAGATATTCTCAATTTATACGGGATTGTTTCAGTAATAAGCATGATATTTCTTGGCGAAGCCATATTAGTATCATATATTTCTATTGCCTCTCCTTCAGCTACATAAAAGAGTTTCATGTCATCAATTGGAAAATAGCCAACAGTTGAATTATTCAATAAATCATCACCTGCTTTATTTAAAACATTAATTTCAACATTAGTTCTACTTTACGAACTTAAATAATGCTAAAAATAAGATGTTTAGCATTTAA
>JAOZVK010000177.1 GCA_029938185.1 Bacteroidales bacterium
TAAAAATATTTATGCGTAAGCAACATAAAAAGGTTCAAAGAGTCATAAGTTTCCAAAATCTAACAAAAATAAAAAAAGGTGATTAAAAGTATATATTTTTCAAATAGATTTTTTATAATACTATGTTCTAATGTTGTATTATACATTTTTGGGCATTACTACGATTTTTTGTTTTTAGTAAGCAAAGTGTTAACAATTATTTTTATTTTTTTATTAATTGTTGATTTATTTTTGTTATATTTCAGTGGTAACAACAATATTATAGCAACAAGAGAAACTCCTAAAAGATTATCAAACGGAGATGATAATGTACTTAGAATATATATAACTAATAACTATAATTTTGTTGTAAAAATAAAAATAATTGATGAAATTCCGGCTCAATTTCAAATTCGTAATTTCAAGATACATTCGATAGTTAATCCCGAAGAAGAAAAAGTTTTTGAATATTTTCTTCGTCCTGTAAAAAGAGGTGAGTATAAATTTGGAAATATAAATTTATTTGTAGAAAATCAAATAGGTTTTGTTAATCGACGATATAAGTTGGGCGAAAAAAAACTTATTGCTGTTTACCCATCATATATACAGATGCGTAAATATGAACTTATGGCAATATCAAACCGACTTGTTGAGCTTGGAATTAAAAAAATTAGAAAAATAAGTAATAACAATGAGTTCGACCAAATTAGAGAATACGTAAAAGGCGATGATTACCGAACAATAAACTGGAAAGCAACAGCAAGACGAATGCAATTTATGGTAAATCAATATCAAGACGAAAAATCACAACAGGTTTATAGTCTTATTGATATGGGAAGAACAATGAAAATGCCATTCGAAGGAATGACTCTTTTGGACTATGCTATAAATGCCAGTTTGGTAATATCAAATATTGCTATTTATAAACAAGACAAAGCTGGATTGATTAGTTTTTCAAAAAAAATACATAGTATTGTACAGGCTGACAGAAAAAAAAATCAGATGATGAAAATTCTTGAAACCCTATACCGTCAAGAAACCGATTATTCTGAGTCGAACCATGAAGCATTATATTCAATAATCAAAAATAAAATTAGGCAACGAAGCTTGCTACTTTTGTTTACAAATTTTGAGGGTATTTCGTCGCTTAAAAGACAGCTTGGTTTTTTAAAACAATTAAACAAACATCATTTGTTAGTTGTAATATTTTTTGAAAATACCGAAATCAAAGTATTATTAGATAATTCACCAAAAAACACAGAAGATATATATGTAAAAACAATTGCTGAAAAATTTGTTTATGAAAAAAAATTAATAGTAAAAGAGCTTAATCGCAATGGAATAAATGTAGTTTTAACCGAACCGAAAAATTTAACTGTTGATACAATAAACAAATACTTACAACTAAAAGCTCTTGGTGCAATATAAAGGTCTTCGATTTATTTAATATTAAAACATTTATGAATCAGCTTTTTACTGGAAAATTGACCGACATTATATAGGTAGCCAATTTTTGAAAATATACAAACACTATCAATGCCATAACAAAATTTCCGAAAAAGCATAAAAAAATTTGTATATTAAAAAACAAGCTATATCTTTGTTTTGAAAAACTATTAAGGTCTTCTACCTATTTAATGTGGCTTACGCATTTTTGTATACAAATGTATTACAGTTGATTGGATAAATGCGAATACCTAAAAACTTTTGTAAAACTACTTACTTGACATGTTTATTATAGTATTAAAAGGTTTGGAAATTCCTTTTTTCTTACAAAATAAATACGAAAAGTATTCACCACCTTTTCTATGATTAAAACTACTTGAAAAACATGACTGTCCAACTTCTGACAGGTAGCTGGACTGAGCAAGTAAGCTTCGCCACTATTTAATAACACTTTGCTCAATGTTTAATTTTTATATAATTTAAGTTCCTAAAATAGAATTATAAATACATAATAATAAAATACAATAAAATGGAAACTATATCAGAAATAAAACAAAGTTTATACGAAGAATTATACGAAGAAATATCGGATGAAGAAGTAGATGAAATACTTAAAAGCACATCAATAAAAATACCAAAAGAAGAACTTGAAAAAATGAACAGCTCAATAAAAAAAATATATGAGCGTTTAGATTTTTCAAAAAAGACACCAGAAGAAAGAAGAAAATTGGCATGCGGAATATATGCTCAAGAATTAATTGAACAAGCTCAAAAGTTAATGTAAGGTCTTCGACCTATTTATAGTTGCTTGCGTATTAGTACAAAGACAATCTAATCAGGGAATTATAAATAAGTAAATGTCAAAAAACTTTTGTAACAGTACTTAAAATAAAGTTATGAAAACATTTTCAGGAAAAATATTAAAACTTTTAGGTTGGAAAATAACAGGACAATTCCCAGATATAAACAAATCAATCCTAATATTTGCACCTCATACAAGTTATTTCGATGCTCTTTACGGAAAATTGTATCTTAATGAAACAGGTGTAAATCATAAATTTATTTCCAAAAAAGAACTTTTTGTATTCCCTGGTAATTTTATAATGACAAAGTTTGGCTCAATACCAGTAGATACAACAAACGGACGAACTATTATTTTGAGTATTGCAGACCTCTTAAAAAAAAGTGAGAAATTACACATTGTAATTTCTCCCGAAGGACAAATGGCAAAAACCACAAAGTGGAAAAAAGGTTTCTATTATATGGCTAACAGAGCAAATGTTCCTATTACAGTTGGTTACATGGATTTCAGAAAAAAAGAACTAGGAATAAAAGGTGTAATTCATGATACTTCAAATATAAACATTGTTATGCAACAAATAAATGGAATGTATAAAAGTGTATCTGGCAAATATAATGATAATTTTGTTCTTGAAATATTGAAATAATTTTTTTGTACAAAAACTGACTGTGAAACGATTCGTGTAAGTACTGTTACAAAAATTTTTCGACATTTACATATCCATAACTTGCTGATTAAGTTGTCTTTGTACTAATTCGTAAGCAAGTATTGAAACAATTCATAAGTTTTTTTAGTATTACTTAGACAAGATTAACATGTTTAAAATCCTGTTAATCATGTAAATCCTGTCAAATTATTACATTTATAAACTTAATCAATTTATGTATTAATACACTATAAAATTAGGTAGAAGACCTTATTACTTTTTTTTCAATATTCTTTTAGCTTCACTAATCGAAATTCGTTTATCGCCAATATATGCAACAACAAAAGCATCAGGAATTTTTTTGCGTATTTTTTTCTGAAGTTCTAATACACTTTTTATACTTTTACGATTTCCAACATAATACTTATAAACGCCTTTAAATTTATATTCTTTTATATTTTTTATTCCTCTAAACTGCCTTGATTTTAATGATACTTTTATAGGCGATGATTTAATTTGAACTTTAAAACGAACAGTCTTTTTGTTTTTTGTATTCTCCTTTTTTGTATCTTTAATTACATTTGTCTTTTCTTTTTTATCTCTAATAGTAATAAAGTTACTTTTGCTTTCAATTTGTTTTTTGTAATCTCTAAAAGCTCTAAAAATTGCAGATGCAATATAATCTTGTCCTTTTGAACTCATCAAGTAACGTTCTTCTTTTCGATTACTAATAAAGCCTGTTTCTACTAAAACACTAGGCATTGTCGATTGCCATAAAACAAGCAAGCCTGCTTGACGTACTCCTCCATCTTTTCGTCTGGCTCTAAGTTTAAATTGCTTTTGTATTTTCTGTGCAAGATTCAAACTTTGATCGAGATATGCATTCTGAAATAATGAAAAAACAATATGCGACTCTGGCGAATTTGGGTCAAAACCTTCATAATGCGATTTATAATTTTTTTCAACTAATATTACAGAGTTTTCACGTTTGGCAACATCAAGATTTTCTTCGCTTTTATGAAGTCCCATAACATAAGTTGATGTTCCATATGGTTTTGTTTTTCTATTTGAATTTACATGAATAGAGATAAACAAATCGGCATTGTTTTTATTAGCAATTTCGGCTCGTTTATGAAGTTCAACAAAAACATCTGTTTTTCGAGTATAGATTACCTCAACACCTTTTATATATTTCTTGATATATTTGCCCAGCTTTAGTGCAATTGCCAATGTTATATTTTTTTCATATGATTTTTTACCAACAGCTCCAGGATCTTTTCCTCCATGTCCAGCATCAATTACAATTTTGCGAATTTTATATTTTTTACCACCATCAAAAAATAAGCTTTTAATGCTATTTAATGACGCTTTTGTCATAAATGTAATTAGTTGTAACTCTGGGTGCAAGCAGTTTGTTGAATAAGTTAAAACTTTTGTACTTGTGCTTACATTTAAGCTTAAAAAAATATTTAAGATGATAATTAATATAGTTTTTTTATCATAAAATATATTATGATACGTTTTATACGATAATTTGCTTAACATTTGTATACTTTAAAAGGTTCAATTATTAAATGATACAATGGTACAATATTTTGTTTAATTAAAATAGTTGAATTTAGCTTCTTTAAAAAAAAAATCGCACAAATTTATTTTTAAGGTCTTCAAACCATTTAATAACCCTTACGTATGAAAAATAATCAACTGGTAATCAATCACAGTAAAAATCTTTATGCATAAGCAAATTAAAAAGGCTTGATGAGCATAAATTTATTCCAAATTGACTATTTTTTTATATAGTTTTGTACACTAATTTTGAATCATATTTCGAACTCTTAAATTTTTTTTACACAAGCAAAATAAAAAGAACCAAATTTCACATAAATAATACTAAATTGCAATTAAAACCAATAGAACGATTTTTATACATTATTTTATTATTCTTAAATGTATTAAATTTTGCAAATGCACAAAATCCCAAAATAAAATCGGATACTGCAATTGTAAAAACGGATTCATTGAGAACAACTGTACGCGACACTGTTGTGCTTGATTCTGTGGATAACTCATCAATAAAAGCTCCAATAAACTATTCGGCAAATGACTCAATGATGCTTTCGATGACA
This sequence comes from Bacteroidales bacterium, assembly GCA_029938185.1. GTDB lineage: Bacteria > Bacteroidota > Bacteroidia > Bacteroidales > JAOZVK01 > JAOZVK01. Next base: position 5,000 of record JAOZVK010000177.1, read on the forward strand.
AATCAGAAAATATACTTATATGGTTCGGCAAATATAAAAACCGAAGGTACAGAACTAACAGCTGAGTATGTTGAAATTGATATGAGCAAAAATGAATTATTTGCAGAAGGACGAAAAGACAAAAATGGAGAATATATTGGTAGTCCAGTATTTAAAGATGGAGGCGAAGAGTTTGATGCCAAAAGTATGATATATAATATAAAAACAAAGAAAGGAATAGTGTATGAAGTTGTTTCCGAACTATCGGGAGGTTACTTGCATGGTCAAAAAACAAAAATATATCCAAACAAAGAAGTACATATACTTGATGGTAAGTTTACTACATGTGATTTGAAACACCCTCATTTTTATATAGAATTGACAAAAGCTAAAGTTATACCGAATAAAAAAATAGTATCAGGTCCATTTTATTTTGTAATTGCTGATGTTCCGTTACCGATAGGTTTACCATTTGGTATTTTTCCGATTCAAAAAGGTAACACATCTGGAGTGCTGATTCCATCATATGGCGAAGAAAAACGGCGTGGTTTTTATTTGCGCGATTTTGGCTATTATTTTGCTATTAGCGATAATTTTGATGTAGCCGTTCAAGCAGATGTATACACTTATGGTAGTTGGGGAGCGAGACTAACATCAAGATACAAAAGACTTTATAGGTACGATGGAAGATTAAATATTAAATATGATAACATTGTAGAAGGTAACGAGGGTGTATCGGATTATAGCAAAAACAATTCGTTTTGGGTAGATGCCAGTTATGCACAAGATCCAAAAGCAAATCCTACAAGTAATTTTAATGCAACACTAAGTTTTGGGAAAAGTAATTTTATGCAATATAATGCCGAAAGCATAAACGATTATGTACAAAGCCAAGCAATGTCAAGTATCTCGTTTAGAAAACAGTTTAGAGGGACACCATTTAATTTATCGGCTAATGCTACTGCAAACCAAAATCTACAGACTAAAGATTTAACACTAAGTCTGCCAACCATTGCATTTAACATGAGTAGACAATTTCCTTTTAAAAGAAAAAAACCAATAGGTAAACCAAAATGGTACGAAAAAATAGGTATTAGCTATACATCTTCTTTTAGAAATACTTTAAACACAAAAGACTCACTACTGTTCCGCAATGAATCATTAGAACAAATGAAGTATGGATTTCAACATAGTATACCAATTAGTACTTCATTTAAACTGTTGAAACACTTTAGCCTATCACCGTCATTTACATTTAATGGAAAAGTATACCCTAACTATATAAATAAACGTATTGTTGATAACTTTAATGGATCAACAGGTAATATTGAACAAAATGTTGTAACAGACACAATTAGTGGTTTAAAATATATGTATGATTTTCAATTTTCTGTTCCTTTTACAACAAAATTGTATGGTATGTTTAATTTTAAGAAAGGAAAAATAAAAGCCTTCAGACATGTAATGACTCCATCTGTTTCGTTTAATTACAGACCCGATTTTAGCGAACAGAAATGGAGTTTTTATAAAGGCGAACCACTTGATACCTTGTACAATCGCAAATATTCTATTTCATCAAATGGTATTTTTGGTAGTCCACCATCAGGCAAATATGGTTCAATTGGTTTTTCGCTTGGCAACAATTTTGAAATGAAAGTTGCATCAAGAGACACATCAAAAGAATCAAGCAAAATAAAACTATTAGAAAGCCTTAATCTTAATACATCTTATAATTTGGCAGCTGACTCGCTAAAATGGTCAAATTTAACTATAAGCGGTGGTACTAGATTATTCAAAAGTATAACAGTAAATTTCAATTCCACTTTTGATCCATATACTGTAGATAGCAATGGTGTTAAAATAAATACTTTCGAACGGTCTAAGAATAACAGGCTTGTTAGATTTGTAAGTTCAAATTTTTCGGTTGGTGCAAGTTTTAATTCAGAACAATTTAAGAAAAAAGATGAGGAGAAATCTGAAAAAATTGGGAAGTATAATTATTTTTCTATTCCATGGACTCTAAGTGTTAATTATACTTTAAACTATAATAAAGCTACGTTTGATAAAATAAATCAGCAATTTGAAAAAAATATTACTCAAACTCTTAATTTCAACGGCAGTTTACAACTTACCCCAAAATGGAGAATACAAATAAATTCGGGTTATGACTTCAAAACCAAAGAATTAACTGCAACATCTATTACTATAAATCGAGATTTGCATTGTTGGGAAATGAGTTTATATGTTATTCCATTTGGAACTCTACAAAGTTATAATTTCAGAATAAATATAAGGTCTCCATTATTTAAGGATATAAAGTACACGAAAGATAAAAGGTGGCAGGATAATTTTTAAGGTTTTTGGTATGTTTCAGAAGTAAAAAGCTGAAGAGGGCAAAAGCAAGACTATAAAAAAAAGAATAAAATTAGAATTAATAATATTGTTGTAATTTATTAATTTTTATAAGCCCAGGTCATGCCTAAAGGCATTTCTGTAATTGGCTTGTTATCAACCCACGATTACCATCGTGGGTTACCAATAGGTCATCGCTTTGCGATTTTATTGACTTTATGGAGGGACACTAATTAATTTTCAGACAATAGTTGGTAATGAAAATTCAAAAAGCTCGACATTCAAAATAAAAAGTGATGATAATGGTAATTTGTATTATAGCGGTATCAAAGATGGAAATTATGTTATTGGAGAATTAAATTTAAATGGTTCTATTATTTGGGAAAAGATTACAAATTTTATGGTTAATGATTTTTGTTTTTATACTAATGATTACACAAATCAAAATTATATTATACTTGTAGGAAATGATAATAATTATATTACGGGAATAATTGCTATATACGATAAAAGTGGAAATTTTATTTCAGACAAAGTTTGGAATAATTACAGCACAGTTTTTTTTAATGCTGTTAGCACATCCACTCTACCTAATGCATTTATTCCACTCTTTGTTGCAGCTGGTGGTGCTGGGAATACAACTATTTGTCCTTACATCACAAACTTTTATATTTCTGAAACAGGTCAAATAATTAAAGAATTTCCTGATTATACTTTTTCCAAGCATGATGAATTATTAACAGAATATCCAAATTTTCGTTTTGGGCAATTAATACAAACATCATGTATTAATTATGATAAAAGAATTAGAAATCATGTAACTTATTCGGCATTAATGTATTACAAGCAGGGCGGCGAAATTAAATATTTTTCAGTTGCTAAATTTGGACTTAAGATTTATACACAATACAGCTGGTTTGATGGAGAAATACTATGGATGACAGATATTAAAAATGATGATACTAATTTGTGCACTATACGTGGGAATATTTATTTGCACAATGATAATGTATATGTTGTCGGTAAATCAGATGGAGAAAAAATAGAAAATTCAGAGAATGACTACTGGTATAATTGTATTGCTGCAAAAATAAGCGATGCAGGAGAATTATTATGGAAAAAAGAATACAACATTTCTAATTATTCAGATGGTTTTACTGATTGTATTTATTCTGATAACTATTTATATGCAGTAGGTTTTGTAGCTAATTATTGTAATAATGATACAAATAATTTTAGTTATGGTTTAATTTCTAAAATTAGTTCTTCAACTGGGAATTTAATATCTGAAAAATTAATTGGTAACAATACTTATGGTAGTGGTTTAAATACATTATTATTGCATAATGAAAAATTATATCTTGGTGGTTACACAAAAGGAAAACAATGTAATGAAAACTCTACTTTTCAATCATGGTTTGTTGAATTTAATCAAAATGGAATGTAATTATAAAAAATTGTAAATGCGAAACAAAAAAGTAAATACAACACAATATATTAAGTTTATCTCTGATATTAAAGCTAATATTTTGCAAAGTAGATATAAAGCAGCAGCATTAGCAAATAGAGAAATGTTGTTACTCTATTATCAAACAGGCAATGAATTATCTGAAAAAATAAAAAATACAAATTGGGGATCTGGTGTAATTCGTAGTATTTCTAATGATTTGCAAAAAGAATTACCTGGATTGCGAGGTTTTTCATATCGAAATTTGCAAAATATGAAACAGTTTTATGAAGAGTATTATTATTTGACCAACATTTTGTTAAGACATAGAAATCAAGACTTTCAATTTGTGCAGTCAGTAACTGCACAATTAAACGAAAGTGAATTTGTGCAGTTACTGACTGCACAATCTGAGAAAACAGATAATAAACAACAAGTAGAAAATTTTGTCGAGAATATTTTCCTGAAAATAGGATTTACTCATCATATTACATTGATAACCAAATGTAAAGAATATTCAGAACGTTTATTTTATTTTCAAAATATAGTAGAAAACCAATGGAGTGTTACAATACTTGAACATCATATACATAGTCAATTGTATCACTTGAAAGGTAAATTAATCAATAATTTTGAAAGAGCTTTACCAAAAAAACTTCATAAACATGCAACAGATGCGTTTAAAAGTGAGTATCTATTGGATTACATAAATCTTGACGACGATGATGATGAAAGAGTTTTTGAAAATGAAATTGTAAAGAATATTAAAAAATTTATAATGTCATTAGGCAATGACTTTGCATTTATAGGAAATCAATATCGTGTTGTAATTGAAGAAGATGAGTTTTTTATAGATTTACTGTTTTTCCACAGGACATTACAATCACTTGTTGCTTTTGAATTAAAACGGGGAAAATTTAAAGCTGAATATGCAGGAAAAATGAACTTGTATCTTTCGGCATTAGATGAATACGTAAAACGAGACCATGAAAATCCATCAATAGGAATTATTCTTTGCAAAAAGAAAAAAGACAAAGTTGTAGAATTTGCATTTAGAGATTATAATAAAGCGATGGGAGTTGCAACATTTAAAACAAGTCGAGAAATTCCTGATAAATACAAAGGACTTTTACCTGATACAGATGAATTGAGAAAATTATTATGAAACGATTAAAAAGTATTGCTAACATTGTGCTTGATGTCATTTTGTTTTTTGTGTTTTTTGGTGCTTCGCACCTAAAAAAACACAAAAAACAAAACGCCACAAGGCACATATCCGTTAGCACTAATAAAAGCAAACCAAATTTCAGTAACACAAGACAACACAAGAGTTGCTGATGATGATGTTTACAGAACAAACCCCACCACCCCCAACAACGAAAA
>JAOZVK010000178.1 GCA_029938185.1 Bacteroidales bacterium
CATGATTTTTCAGGGCTAAAAACCCCCAATTATTAACACCCCAGTCAAAGACCTTGCTAAGCGAAAAATAGTAAATTCACAGCGATTTTGTCAAATACATTGTTACAATAAACCTTGTTTTTTTTCAAATAAATCGGATAGCCTTATTTTTTGTTTGTTTTTTAATTTTGAGAGTATTTTAATAAATAAAAGTGCTGTAATGTACGCATCGCCAGATGCTGTATGGCGGTCGTGTTTGTGTATGTTGAATTTTTTGCACAAATAATCTAAGGAATAATGTTTGTTTTGTGTTCCTATGAGTTTTTTGTATAGTATGCCAGTGTCTATTATTTTGTTTTTCAGTTTTGGAAGTCCTTGTTTTTTACGTACTTGATTAATCATAGTTAGATCGAAAGCTGCATGATGCGCTATTATTATATCGTTTCTAAGATAGGATACGAATTGATTAACAGCTGTTTTTTCATCTGTTTTTTGTTTATTACCGTGTTTTAGTAAGCCGTGTATTTTTACAGTTTCGCTATTAAAAACTTTTTGAGATAAATAAAGTTCAATAGAATCATCAGTATCAATTGTATTATTGCATACGGCTACGGCTCCTATTGATAAAATTTTATCTGTTTTTGTGTTCAAACCTGTTGTTTCGGTATCGAAAACTACAAAACGTGTGTTTTCAATAGTATTACTCTTTTTTTCGTTGAAAAATTTGCGATATTCTCGTCTTAAACGATTTTTTTCAATGTAATTAAATAGCTTATTCATAGCTTATTAAAGTTGAACCAAATTAAATCTTATTTTAATTAATTCTTGTATTTCTTTTACGGGTTTAAAACACGATTTTAATTTTAATTTTTCTATTTTAGAAAGCTTACTTAAATTTAAGTATCGTCCCGTGTCGTTGTTTTTAATTCCTTGTTCGGTTTTAAACCTAACGAGTATTTTAAAGGCATCAATACAAGCCAGATAAGTATTTCTATTTTGTGGTTCGTTTTCCATAAGGTATTGTAAACGACTGATAGTATTATTTTTACCTTTCACATTTTTGTCTAAAATTAAAAGACGTGCCGCATCAATAATTGGCATTAAGGCTCTTACTTTAATATCGAATTGGTCTTTGTTTTCACCGCTATTTTCAACAATAAATTGTCTAAAAAAACCAATTGGCGGTGGATTTAGTAAGGCATTTTGAGCAAGAAAATTAAGAAAAATTTGATACGATTTTATAGATTTAAAAATACTCTCCGATATTTTTTCTATCATTTCATAGTTTCCGTAAATAAATTTATAATCGAAAAATATGTTACACATCATCACCGATTTTTCGGTGGGTGTGGTTATCCATTTTTTAAATTGTTGTTTCCATTGTGTTTCGGACATGCACCAGCGTGGATTGCTTGCCATCATTTCTGCTGGACAATATTCGTAACCCACTTGGTTCAAAATATAGCTTATTTTTTTTGCCAATTCTAAAAAATAGGCTTGAGTAGTTTTTAACTCAGATTGCTCTACATCTTTAAATACCAGTATATTATCTTGGTCTGTTAGAAGTAATTGCTCACCTCTCCCTTGGCTGCCTATTGATAGCCATGCAAAGGGAACTACTGGTTTTTTGGGCATTTCGTTAATAGAAAATTCAATGGCTTTTTGTATGATTAGGTCATTTATTTCTGATAAAATTCTACTAATAGAGTCTATGGGTACATTTTTGGCGATATAATTTTTTGTCAGCTGGCTTGCTTTTTTTCTATTTTTAACTAATTGTTGGGGTGTTTTGGCACGGTTAAGCTGTTTTATTAAAATTAAGGGTGAATTTCCACTAAGCATAATTATATCGTGTTCAGATATAACGCCAATTAAGTCAGAGGTTTCTGTTCCATCTTTTGTTATACACAGATGTTTTATTTTATGCCTCATCATGGCAAGTTGTGCTTCGGTGGTGGTTATATTTTTAGAGAATGTAATTACGGGAGAAGACATGATGATGTCCACTTTTTGAGTGATGTCATTTTTTCCAGTTACTATTTTTGTTCTAAAATCTTTGTCGGTGATAATTCCTATAGGTTTTTTATTTTTTGTTATTACTATTGAACCTACATTTTTTGTAGCCATTTCTATTGCAGCTTCTTTAATGCTCGTATTTTGATTACAACTAACGGGTTTGTTAGCTGTAATTACCTGTGTATCAATATAGTCTTCTGAAAAATCATTTTTATTTATGATATTAAAAATAGTATTATTTGTGCTGTTTTGTGGAAGTGTTTTTATATTTGTTGAAAAACTGACTGTAATATATTTATCTACTTTAGGGTTTGTTTCGATAACTTTTTTTAATTGTTCTACGGATATAGCATAAATAATAGATTCTTCTTTTGCCTTGGCACTCAACCTATAAGAGTCTTGATGCACGAGAGGTCGAAGTCCTAACAAATCTCCTTCATCGCAAATATCTACCAGTATGGTGTCGTTTTCAAATATTCGGTACAAACCTATTGCTCCCTCTTTTACTACGTAAAAATATGATGGTGGCTGCTGGTTTTGTTCAAATAAAATAGCTCCTTCTTCTTTATAAATAACTTTTACTTTTTGTGCTATCGGTAGCAATGTTTTATGCTCAATACTATCGAAAGGAGGAAAGTTTTTTAAAAAATCTAAAATACGTTCTGCTATGGTGTTGTTCATGGTTAGAAAGAGGTTTTAATAATGAATGTAGTGAAACAAGTCATAAGTTTCATTAGTATTATTTAGACAAGATTTACATGTTTATAATATCCTGTTAATCATGTAAACCCTGTCAAATTATTATATTTATAAACTAAATCAATTTATGTCTTAATACAGTAGAATAATGAATATCGAATGTAGAATAATATCCAAAATAATACTTAGAACGGTTGTGAATTTAACTTTGACAAAGTTTTAAACTTTGTCAAAGTTGGAGTTAAGTAATTTATAATGTAAGTTTATAACCGTTTATAGTATATCAGAAAATATCTTAATCTTTTAATTTTACATTCAAAATTTCAAATTAAACATTCTACATTCAACATTCTACAATTCAATATTTTACAATGCGTCTTTCATAATTGCTTCTACAATAGTCGGATTAAGCAAAGTGGATATATCACCTAAATTAGAAGTATCCTTTCCAGCTATTTTTCTCAAAATACGTCGCATAATTTTCCCAGAACGAGTTTTGGGCAAACCAGGAACAAATTGGATTTTATCTAATTTTGCAATTGGTCCTATTGTTCGGGCAATTAGTTCGTTTATTTCTTTGCGTAAGAAACTTTTGTTCTCAGGAGTTTCATATACAATAACATAAGCGTAAAGTGCATTTCCTTTTATATCGTGCGGAAATCCTACTACGGCAGACTCTACAATATTACTATGCTCGTTAATTATATTTTCTATAGGAGCTGTTCCTAAATTATGTCCCGAAACAATCACTACATCATCTATTCGCCCAGTAATTCTGTAATTACCCTCTAAGTCTCTAAATGAGCCATCGCCAGTGAAATATTTATCTTTGTAAACCGAAAAATACGTATCTTTGTATCTTTGGTGGTCTCCATAAATGGTTCGTGCCATTGAGGGCCAAGGATATTTTATACATAAACCTCCCTCAGCCGGATTACTATTTAATTCCTCACCATTGTTATCCATCAAACAGGGCTGAATGCCTGGCAGTGGACGTGTAGCAAATGTTGGTTTTGTGGGCGTTACACCTCCAAGTGGCGAAATCATTATACTTCCAGTTTCGGTTTGCCACCAAGTATCTACTATTGGCGATTTTTGGTTGCCAATTTTTTCATTGTACCAGTGCCATGCCTCTTCGTTAATAGGCTCGCCTACGGTTCCTAACATTTTTATAGAACTCAAATCGTGTTTTTCAATCAGTTCGTTTGATTGTGCCGCCAAAGCTCTTATGGCAGTTGGTGCGGTGTAGAATTGATTTACTTTGTATTTTGCTACAATTTGCCAAAAACGTCCATAGTCTGGGTAAGAGGGTATTCCTTCAAACATTAGAGTAGTTGCGCCTGCTGCAAGTGGTCCGTATACGATGTATGAATGTCCAGTAATCCAACCTATATCGGCGGTACAGAAATAAACATCGCCATGTGTGTATTGGAACACATTTTTGAACGAATAAGCCGTTTGTACCATATATCCAGCACAAGAATGTACCATTCCTTTTGGTTTTCCAGTTGAGCCAGAAGTATATAGAATAAATAGCATGTCTTCTGCATCCATTATTTCTGGTTTGCAAATATCATTTACTTTCGTTAATTCTTCGTGCCACCATAGGTCTCTGCCAGATTTCATAGTTACTTGGCTGTCAATTCTTTTCAGTACTATTGATGTTTCTATTGTTGGTGCTGTTTCCAGAGCTTGGTCTGCAATAGATTTTAAATCAACAGTTTTGCTTCCTCTAAAAGAGCCGTCGGCTGTTAGTAATACTTTACATTTGGCATCGTTAATTCTGCTTGATAATGCTACGGACGAAAAACCCGCAAAAACAACCGAATGTACAGCACCTATTCTGGCGCAAGCCAAAGTAGCAATGGCTAATTCTGAAACCATAGGCATATAAATACATACTCTATCTCCTTTTTTTACCTTGTTGTTTTTCAACACATTGGCAAATTTATTCACTTCGCTATGTAGCTGATTGTAAGAAAGTATGCGATTATCTTCTTCAGGATTGTTTGGCTCCCAGATAATTGCAGGACTGTCACCTCGTTGTTCTAAATGTCTATCAATGCAGTTTTCGGTAATATTTAGTTTAGCACCTTTAAACCATTCAAATTTTGGCGTTTTCCAGTTGTATTCCAGTACTTTATCCCAAGTTCTTTGCCATGTAAAAGTTTTTGCTATTTGCGACCAAAATCCTTCGGGGTCGTTTATGCTGTGCTGATATGATTTGTAATATTTTATAAACGAATCTATTTTTAAGTCTTCTAATGTTTCTTTTTCTTCTTCCGATGCGCTCTCGAAAACACCAATTTTATGGAGCTTAAATTCGTGAGTTATTTCCGAAATAATTTCGGGGTCGTCTATGGTTGAAGGGATAGAGTATTCTACACCATCTGCCATGTTTCTCATTAGTTTTCTAAGAATTTTGCCCGACCTTGTTTTTGGTAATCTTTTTACTATCAGTACTTTTTTGAGTGAAGCTACTGCACCTATTTCTTTTCGTATGGCTTGAACAATGTTGTATTCTAACTCGAAACTCGAAACATAATCGCCCGATTTCAATACCACTAAGGCTAATGGAATTTGTCCTTTTAGTTGGTTCTCAATTCCAAAAACAGCACACTCAGCAACCGATGGATTGGCAGCTACAATTTCTTCCATTTCGGCGGTCGAAAGTCTGTGTCCAGCTACGTTTATTACGTCATCTACTCTTCCAGTAATGAATACATAACCGTCTGGGTCAATATATCCGCCATCGCCTGATAAATAATAACCTTCGAAACGTTTTAAATAGCCATTGATATAGCGTTCGTTGTCCTCCCAAATCGTTAGCATAGAGCCAGGTGGCATAGGTAATTTAATGGTAACTAAACCCTCTGCATTCGCACCGAGTTGTTTTCCTTGTTCGTTTAATATTTGTATGTTGTAACCTCCTACTGCTTTTCCTACCGAGCCTGGTTTTACAGGTAAAAGTTCTACACCAGCCATATTAGATATCATTGGCCATCCAGATTCTGTTTGCCACCAGTGGTCTATTACTGGAATATTTAATTTTTCTTCTAACCATTTTAATGTGGTTACATCGCATCGCTCGCCTGCCAAAAATTGATATTTTAAAGATGATAAGTCATATCTTTTTATAAAATTTCCATCGGGGTCTTCTTTAATTATTGCTCTTATTGCTGTTGGAGCAGTAAACATTACCGATACTTTGTTTTCGCTAATTACTCGCCAAAAAGTACTTGCATCGGGCGTTCTTATTGGTTTTCCCTCAAAAACAATAGTTGTATTTCGGTTAATTAGCGGTCCATAAACTATGTAACTATGTCCCACTACCCAACCTACATCTGAGGCTGCCCAATATACTTCGCCTTCGTTTACACCATAAACGGCTTTCATTGAATATTTTAAAGCAGTTGCATATCCTCCTGTATCTCTTAAAATTCCTTTTGGTTTTCCGGTAGTACCAGATGTATATAAAATATAAAGTGGGTCGTTTGATGACATTTCAACACAGCCTGCTGGTTCTGATTTTTCTACCAAAGTAACATAATCTACAAAACGCTCTGTTTTAGTTGTAATAGCACCCAAATTACGCTGATAAACTACCACAGAAGTGGGTTTAAATGTTGCTTTTTCAATGGCTTCATCTACCATAGGTTTGTATGCTATCAATCTATCGACTTCCATTCCAGAAGTGGCAGTGATAATTACTTTTGGTTTTGAGTCGTCTATTCTAATGGCAAGCTCGTTAGGCGCAAAACCACCAAAAACAACCGAATGTATAGCTCCTATTCGGGCACAAGCCAGCATACTAAAAGCTGCATGAGGTATCATTGGCATATAGATAATTACCGTATCGCCTTTTTTTACTCCCAAATCTCTTAAACCACCAGCGAGACGCTCTACTTCGCTTTTCAAATTATCGTAGGTATAGCTTATTTTTTGTTGAGTAACTGGCGAATCGTAAATTAATGCCATTTGTTTTCCGTATCCGTCCTCTATGTGTTTATCTATGGCGAGGTAAGAAATGTTTAGTTTTCCATCGTCGAACCAACAGTCAAAACCATTTTCGTTCTTAGATAATATTGTTTCAGGTTTTTTATACCAACTAATATTATCGGCTTGTTCTTTCCAGAATTTTTCTGGATTTTCGATACTTACATTGTGATGCTCTTGATAATTCATAACTATTTATTATGTTAAATGATTATAATTCTTTAATTATTTTGACAAGTTTTTTTGGCGAAAAAGGTTTTGATATATATTTTTCTGCTCCTAATTCTAATCCTTTTTTTATGTCCTCGTCTTTGTTTTTGGCAGATAAAAAAACAATTTTTATTTTTTTTAATTCTTCTTGCGATTTTAGATATTTAATTACCTGATAGCCATCTACATTAGGCATCATTATATCTAATATCATAATTGAGGGTTTGTGTTTTTGAGCCATGTCTATTGCTTCTTGCCCGTCTCTCGCTATAAAGACCTCAAAATTTTCTTTTACAAAAAGATATTCTAAAGTCATTACAATATTGGGTTCGTCATCTACTATTACTATTTTTTTCATATTTTGGGTGTTTTTGGTATCATAAAAGTTATTCTTGCACCTACTGGGCTAATATTTTCTGCCCAAATATTGCCCTTGTGTTTTTCTATAATTTGCTTGCTAATGGCTAATCCTAAACCACTTCCCAATGGTTTTAGAGTAGTCTGATTTTTTGATTGAAAAAACTTCTCAAAAATAGAACTTAAATCTTCTACATCAATTCCTTTTCCGTTGTCTTTGACTGATATTTCTAATTCATTTTCATTTAAATTTGTTTCAACTGTTATAATTCCTGTTTGTTTAGGCGAGAATTTAATAGCATTAGACAATAAATTAATTAATACCTGTTCAATTCTGTCTTTATCGCAAAAAACAGTATACTTCCTTTTTTCAATGTATTGAATAGTTATTTCTTTTTTTAGAGCTAATTGTCTTACTGCGTCAATAGACTCTTTTATTATTTGTTTAACATTGCTTTCTTCAATCACTAATTTTTTTGTTCCTCTTTCTATGTTTTCCAAATCTAATATACTATTTATCAATCGACTAACTCTTTCGCTTTCCGACAAAATACTTGATAAAAATTTCTGTCTTATTGGAGTTTCTATATCTTGGTCTGTCAGCAATATTTCCGACAATGCACGAATAGAAGTCAATGGTGTTTTTAGTTCGTGTGCTACTGTTCCAATAAATTCATCTTTTTGTTTGTCTTTTTCTTTTAGCTCTTTGTTAGATGCTTTTGTTTTTTTTGTTTCTTCCAAAATCCTAAGTACTTTATATAAGCTTATTTTTTCTTCTTTTACCACCGAAGCAATTAAAATACGTGCCGAAGCACTACCAATACTTCCTGTTAAAAGTTTTTCGGAAAAATTAACCATTCGAGCATCAGCTAATTGTATATTTTTATTGATATTGTATTTTGTGAAGAAAAAACTTAATTCTTTTTCGGTCTGTTGTGTACCTAACACCTTTACTAATACATCTTTAATATTACTAACAAAAGCTTCGCCTTGCCATACATAAGCATCTTCGTCTAGGGTTGCGTATTTGCTATTATCCACAAACATTTCAGCAAAATTTCGTTCACGATAAGTACCTATATTTTTTACCGATAAAAATACATAAGTGAATAAATTTAAAAATATACTCCAAAAGAAAGCGTGAGTAACTGGATTTAATATCTGTAAACCAAATAATTGATAAGGTTTTAATAAATTTATTCCCCACGGACCATCGGTTACAAAATTAGAGCTTACCAATTGAGTATCTACCGAAAACGGTATAACTAAGGTATAAATAGTGATTAGCACTCCAACAAATATGCTATATTTTGCTCCTTTTGCCGAACCTCTTTTCCAAAACAAACCAATAAAAAAAGAGGGTGCTAATTGCGCAATAATAACAAACGAAATAAGTCCGATAGAAACCAACGGACTATTTAGTGTATAATTTTTATAGAAGAAATAAGCTGATATTATAAGCGAAAAAATAGCAATACGTCGAATTAATTTTATTGATTTTGTATTTTTATCAGGGTTTCCTTCCATGTATTGTCGCAGAAAGCCGTAGGGTATTATAAGATTGTTACTCAGCATAGTAGATAATGCCAAAGAAGCAATAACCACCATAGATATACTTGCCGAAAAGCCACCTAAAAATACAATGAGTGCTAAATTATTGCTGCCCTCTTGTAGTGGAAGCATGAGTGAAAATAAATCGGGGTTTAGCTCGCTACCATGAAAAGTAATATTTCCAGCCCAAGCTATATAAATAACAAAAATATTAAATAACAACAGATACAATGGAAACAACCAGGTAGCCGTTTTTAAATATTTTTCGTTTTCATTTTCTATTACCGTTACATGAAATTGGCGAGGTAATAACACAATTCCAATCATGGTTAATATATTCATTAAAAATAAATTGAACCCATTTTCTGTTCCAGCTATTAGGGTTTGTTTTTCAAAACTTGGTAGTTGTTTGGCTTGCGAGTAAATATCACTGGGTCCATCAAACATAAAAAAAGTAATATAAATTCCAATTACTAAAAAGAAGGCTAATTTGAGGAAAGATTCTAAGGCAATAGTAGTGATAATTCCTTTGTGTTTTTCGGAAGCATCTGTTTTTTGCGTACCAAAAAAAGTTGCAAAAAAAGCCAATAGAATAGCAATATAGAGTGTCGTATCGTAAAAGATAGAACTGTGTGAAATGCTGTTAGTAAGCATGTTGAAAGATTCTGAAATGGCTTTTAGCTGCAACGAAATATAAGGAACTATGGCAAGAATACTTACCATAGTAACTAATGCACCTAAAAATCGGTCGTTTCCGTATCTTAGCGAAATCAAATCGGCTAAGGACGATATTTTGTTGGCTTTGGATATTCTAATAATTTTTCTCATTAAAATTATCCAAGTAGGAATAATAATAACTGGACCTATATAAACAGCCAGAAACATAACTCCAGAACTTGCCGCTAATCCTACGCTTCCGTAGTAAGTCCAAGCGGTACAATAAACAGCAATAGATAAGGTATAGATATACGGATTGTTAATCCATTTGCTTTTTGCATTTTTTTCTGCCCAATAGGCTACAAAAAAAAGACTACTCAAATAAATAACAATAACTAATATAACTAAAATACTACTCATAGTGCTTGTTTACAATAATATAAGAAACAACAATACTTATAAACCAAACCAAAAAAATATAAAAATAAATAAGTGGGAAACCAAATACTAAATAATTATAATTGAAAATCAATAATATAGGAATATTGAGCAAAAATAATAATAGTATCGTTAAAGAAATAAGTTTTTGTTGATGTCTTTTTTTCACTTTTGTTAGAAAATTATTGAATAAATGAATATTGAATGTAGAATATTGAATATTGAATGTAGAATATTGAATGTAGAATAT
>JAOZVK010000642.1 GCA_029938185.1 Bacteroidales bacterium
GTCATAAGTAATTAACAATGAACAATGGATAATTAACAATTTTGCTTACGCTTGATAAACAGCATAATAAAAAAAACAAAAGTGTTGTTTTTATATATCGACCTACTTATAGGACAAACTAAGTACTGTTACAAAAAAATCCGACTTTTACCTATTCATAATTTACTGATTAAATTACCTTTGTACTAATGCGTAAGCAACTATAAATAGGTCGAATACCTTATAATCCAACATTAACTAAATGTTCTGGTACTCTTTCCGACCTTTTAAATATCTCATTTGTTTCGCTTTCTCTTATTATGTGTACATTACTATTTGTATCAATAAGTAATATTTTTGGTCGTAATGTTATAAACTGCATCCATTGTGTCATGTTATATGCTCCAATTCTTGAGATTACAACATTTTCGCCTTTTTGTAAAACAGGAAATTGTATTGCAGCTCTAATAACATCTATATTCATACACAAAGGTCCGTATATTGTAGTATCTTCGGTTTGTTGTGAAGGTATTTGAGCTGGTTTGATATCATGTTCGTACCAAAATGAAGTAAATAACATATTTACACCTATATCAATAATTGTAGAACGTCTACCATTTGCTAATCTTTTATTGGCAATAACAGTTCCTAGTAAGTATCCAGCATCGTCAATTAATGCCCTTCCTGTTTCGAGAAATAAAATAGGTAAATTTTGAGGACTAATCTCAGAATTTATTATAGGATTAATAATTGCCTCAGCATACGCATCAAACGATGGACAAGTATCAGCTCCAGGTAGATATGCACCTTTTAATGTGTTTTTTGATGCAAAACCTCCGCCCATATCTATGTATTTTATTTGATGATTATATTTTTCGCTTATCCGCATTATTAAACCAACAAGTTTTGTTGAAGCTACACCATAGGCATTTGGTGTCATTATGTATGTTCCTATATGTGTGTGAAGTCCAACTAATTCTAAATTATCATTTATCATTATCTTATTTATGGCGTTCCAAGCTTCACCATTTTCAAAATTAAATCCAAACCTGTCCCAACGTGGATAAACACCTGTATCCATGTTTATTCTTATAGCCAATTTGGGCGTTTGTTTTGATGTTTCGCTAATCTCAACAATTGTATATAATTCATCAAAATGGTCTATGTGAATCAATGAACCATTTTTAATAGCTTTTTGCAAATCTTCAACACTCTTATCTGGTCCATTAAAAATTATATGCTTTCCTTTTACTCCATTTGCTATTGCTTTATCATATTCAAATCCTGATACAACTTCAGCCCAAGAGCCTTCGCTATGATATACTTTGCAAACTGCATCAAGGTAATTTGTTTTGTATGACCAAGCAAACTGAACTTTAGGATAGCGTGTAGAAAAAGCTCTTCTTGCTTCACTATATTTTTTTCGCATAGTTTTTTCCGAAATTACAAAAACAGGCGAACCATATTGTTCAATTATTTTTTTTACTCCAACACCATCTATTTCTGTAACAGCTTGTGTTTTACTTTGCATTCCATATTTATCTGGTACTCCAGCATTTATTTTTTTTATAACAGGTCTTTCGTATTTTAATTTTTCCATTTTTATTTTTATTTTTTATTATTATTATTTTTCTAATTTTTCTAAAAAATTATAAGTTATTAATCAAATTATTGCACCATTGTATCATTGAATAATTGAACCATTGAACCATTGAACCATTGAACCATTGAAATATAAGCAACAAAAAATTTACAATTCTCCAGTTATTGATAATTTTTCAAATTGAGAAATATCTCCAATCAAATCCCATGAATATCGTATAAACATTTTACCAATATCATATTTCTTATATGGTTTAACATCCATACCTATTGCTAATTTCACTAAAGCTTCAGGAAGATTTTGTCCAGCACCAACAGCTAAATATACCCATGCTGGAATTCTTGGATTGATTTCAATCATGTAATATTCATCTTCAGTGGTTTTAATCATTTCGAGTTCCATTCCACCGCGCCATTTTGTTTCAGTTATTAGCTTATTTGTCAAATTTAGCATTTTCTTATCGTCAAGAGTAATACCACCCCATGCTTTTCCTTTGTCAGTAATATATTGCTTACGCATTGGTACTGCGCCAATTGTGTTTCCTTTACCGTCGCCAAGTGCAATAACATTTACTTCTGTACCTTTTACAAATTCTTGAATTATTACAGGTACACCCCATTTTGAACTTATTTTGTTGAAATGACTTTCAACCTGTTGAGGATTATATGCCAAATAAGCATCATAAAACTTACCTTTTACAAGTACAGGATATTCAAAATCTTCGTTTAGTGTATTAATATCAGACAGATTTGTTATTGATTTGCTAAAAGGTACTTTTATTTCGTACTTTTCTCCAAATTCGACAAGATTTGCTTTGTGCCTTTCTTCAAACTGCTCAATTGTTGGCAAAAATGTTTTTATACCCAGTTCGTTTAACTTTTCTTCTGATTTCATAAAAGTAAACAATTCAGCATCAAAATTTGGAATAAGAACATCAATATTTTCTTTATTATTAATATATTCAATTCTTTCGATTAATGCTTCAGTACCTAATGATGGGTAAGGTATTTGATATGTTTTATCAACAATATCTGTCATATATATACCTGGCTCTAAATTTTCGTATGCCAAACCAATAATCCTAACATCAAGCTCTTTTGATTCTCGTAAAGCTCTAATTACAGGAACACCTGGACCTGGATTGTCAGTATTATTTAACCCTGTTATTGCGATATTTAATTTTATTTTTTTCATTTATATTTATTATTTAATCTTGTTTTACAAAAACATATAATCAATCATAATTCAACACATAAGCTTTACAATATTGAACCATTGAACCATTGAACCATTGTACCATTGTATCATTGAACCATTGAACCATTGAACCATTGAACCATTGAACCATTG
>JAOZVK010000643.1 GCA_029938185.1 Bacteroidales bacterium
AAAATAATTTTCCGATTTGTTTTTTGTAAAATACTTATATTTAGGTGTAAACCAAATCGTAATTCGTAATTTATAATTCGTAGTTTCCTAACTATTGAGAACCTACCTATTTAACCCTATAGTATTTTGAAAATGAGAAAACCACCTAATAATGACTAATAAATATATAAAATAAAAATAATTATTTGTAAATTTGAAAAATTAAATCAACTTTATTTTTTTAACAAAACAAAAATAAATAATTATGAAGTTTTTAGATTTAGCAAAACAGCGATATTCTTCAAGAAACTATAAATCGACTCCTATTGAAGAAGACAAAATAAAACAAATATTAGAAGCGGGTAGAATTGCACCATCAGCAGTTAATAATCAACCATGGTTTTTTATTGTTATAAAAGATTCAAATCTCGAAAATATTAAAAACTCATATCATAGAGAGTGGTTTAATACAGCTCCATTGGTTTTAGCAATTTGTGGAGATCATAGTCAATCATGGAAACGCAGCGATGGAAAAGACCATTGTGATATTGATGTATCAATTGCTATTGACCATATGACATTAGCTGCGACTGAACTTGGATTGGCTACTTGTTGGGTTTGTAATTTTGATATTGAAAAATGCAATAAGTATTTAAAATTACCAGAAAATATTGAGTTAATAGCCCTCTTATCAGTAGGATATCCAAATGATAAAGTTAATATAAATAGACATTCCTCAAAACGAAAATCATTAGAAGAAATTGTTAGATGGGAAACTTTTTAATTTTTTTCACTAAACTGTACTGGTTTGTTACATTTTACCTGTTTAAAACTGTCGGTGTGGCATTCAATGCCACGCCGACAGTAGGCAGTTATGTTATTGATTTTCATTGCAATTTTAAAAATATAACAACATACAACGAATATAAGTAATAATATGTGACATGTTTCAAACCACAACATTTTTTTCGCTAAACACATTTATATTGTAAGCAATATACTTGATTAGCTTAATAATTTTACTTTTATATAAATGTTATAAGTCACTCCCTTTTCGGTGAATAAATAACCTTTTTAATTAATTTAATTTAAAGATTATGAGCATTTTAATTTTTAGAAAAAAGCTAATCTTTCGTCAAAAAGGGAGTATTAATAAAAATATTGTATCATTGAATAATTGTACCATTGAACCATTGAACCATTGTATCATTGAATAATTGAACCATTGAAAGTATAAACAAAAATATGTCGAATACAATAGCAACAGCAGGAAATATTGGACCAAAAATAAGGTCAGATTGTAAAATTACACTTGAATTAAAAAATTCTGACGGAATAGTAATTAATCTAACAAGCAAAGTAAAAAAATTGTACGGAGATTCTATTATTCGTTTATGTAAAAATGTATTAGAATATTACGAAATTGAAAATGCAAACTTAACAGTAGAAGATAGAGGTGCTTTAGATTTTGTAATAGCAGCAAGACTTGAAGCTGCAATAAAAAAACTTATCAGCACCAATAAAGAATTTTTATTACCAATTATTGATGAAAATAAGTATTCAACTAAAAAAGAACAATTCAGATTTTCGAGATTATACCTTCCTGGGAATACTCCAAGCATGATGTTAAATGCAGGCGTTCATAAACCAAACGGGATAATTCTTGATTTGGAAGATTCTGTTGCACCAATAAAAAAAGATGAAGCCAAATTGCTTGTAAGAAATGCACTATGTCAGCTTAATTTTTATGGTGTAGAACGTATGGTGCGTATAAACCAATTACCTAAAGGTATTGACGATTTAAAATATGTTGTACCTCATTATGTCAATTTATTACTTATACCAAAATGTGAAGGAGCAGAACAAATTACATTTATTGATAATGAGATTGAAAAGTTACGAAAAAAACATGGTTTTGATTATCCAATATATTATATGCCAATTATTGAAAGTGCATTAGGGGTAGAAAAATCGTTTGAAATTGCTACAGCATCAAAAAACAATGTATCAATGGCAATTGGTCTTGAAGATTTTACAGCCGATTTGGGTGTTAAAAGAACCAACGAAGGATTAGAGTCATTATATGCAAGAACCAGAATGGTAAATGCTTGCAAAGCAGCAGGTATTCAACCAATTGATTCTGTGTTTTCAGATGTTGCAAATATAGATGCTTTGAAAGAAAATGTGCGTGTATCAAAATCGCTTGGTTTTGAGGGAATGGGCTGTATTCACCCTCGACAAATAAAAGTTATACATCAGAGTTTTGCACCTGATAAGTTTGAAATAGAAAAAGCATTGAAAATAATAAATGCTTATGACGAAGCCAAGCAAAAAGGTTTAGGGGTTGTTTCTTTAGGAACAAAAATGATTGACCCTCCAGTTGTTAAAAGAGCTGAAACAACAATAAAACTTGCAAAAAATTTTGGTTTAATATAAGGTCTGCAACCTATTTTATTTAAAAATTAATATTTGAATTAAAGTTAATTACATACCATGCGAAAGGAACATTAAATAGGTAAAAGACTTTATTTGTACTGGTTTGTTACATTTTGCCTATTTAAAACTGTCGGTGTGGCATTGAAGCCACGCCGACAGTAGGCAGTTATGTTATTGATTTTCATTGCAATTTTTTAAATATAACAACATACAACGAATATAAGTAAACATATGTGACATGTTTCAAACCACAACAGTTTACTTGAAAGTTACTCATAAACTAAAAAAATTAAATGTAGAATGTGAAAAATAAGATATTTCTATGATAATTAAAGTATTAGTTTGAATATTATTCTGAATAATACATTTAATATTCGATATTCTACATTATATTCGATATAAATTTTTCATTTTAATTTGCCATTTTTTTTGTTCAATTTGACGCTTTTTGTGAGTTCTGAGCTGGTCTTATAAAAATACGAGCAAAAATAGCTTATTTAAGTTTTTTATTAGTTCC
>JAOZVK010000179.1 GCA_029938185.1 Bacteroidales bacterium
AAACTTTGTGTAACTTTGCGGTTAAAAAGCGTCTAACTTAAAACTGGTAGCCCAAGTATGTAAGCAACTGATATATTCGACCTGCTTAATGTTGCCTATGTATTCGATTAACATTCTAACAATATGTAAATTAACAAAAATAAATATTGATTTTTTTTTATTTTACTACTTATTTCTGTTTATCAAGCATAAGCAAAATTGTTCATTATTAAATATCATAAATATTAAATAAAAATTTTATTAAATTTAAAAAAAAATTACTTTTGTGATAAGTATTTGTACAATAAATTATTTACATTTATAAGTTTGTAATTTATTTATGGTATGAGCAATATAATCATTGGTAAATAACTAAAAAAATATGAAAAAAATTATATTTTTAATTTCTATGTTTTTAATATCTCAATTTGTTTTTTCACAAATAGTTGATATTAAATTCAAACATCTTTCTATTCAGGATGGGCTTTCGCTTAGTTCGGTATATTGTATATTTCAAGATAGTCAAGGTTTCATGTGGTTTGGTACCGAAGATGGATTAAATAGATATGATGGTTACAAATTCAAGATTTTTCGTCCTGATATGAATGATGCTAATTCTATTTCAGAAAAGTGGATAATAAATATATACGAAGACAAAAACAATAATTTATGGGTTGTAACTCAAAATGGTTTAAATAAATATCAAGCAGAAACTGAAACGTTTGTAAAATATCAATATTCTAAAGACGATGCTAATTCAATATCAGACAATAATATAAATGTTTTTTTTGAAGATAATACTGGGACTATTTGGATTGGAACAGATTATGGTCTGAATAAATTCAATAGTATTAATGACAATTTTACAATATTTAAAACAAATAGTAATACAATTACTCAAATATCAGATAATCATATAACTGCAATTACACAAGACAAGAACAATAATATATGGATAGGAACAAAAAAAGGCTTAAATAAATTTGATACGAAAACTAATAAATTTGTAAACTACTATTCAGATACAACTTATGAAAATTCGTTACCTGATAATGAAATTCAAACACTTTATGCTGATATTGACGGAAACATATGGATTGGTACTTCAAATGGTTTATCTAAATTTAATCCCTCAAATAATAAGTTTACTAATTTTAGGCATAGTGCTACAAAGCCTTTTAGTATTTCAAATAATAATATAAGAACAATTTTTAAAGACCACAAAAACAATTATTGGATAGGAACAAACATTGGTTTTGACTTATATAATTCTAAAACAAATAAATTTATCAATATATTTACAGAAAGCCAAACAGAATCGAATAGTGTAACACAATTAAACAGACCTATTTATAAAGATAAAACTAATAATATATGGTTTGGTTCTTATTCGTCTGGACTTTTTTATTATGATATTGAAAACAAAAAACTACATCAATATATTAACAATCCTTTAAATAAAAACAGTTTATCTGAAAATGAAGTAACTACAATAACACAAGATGATTATGGTGTATTGTGGTTTGGAACTTTTGGGGCAGGTTTAAATAAATATGATCCTACAAGTAATAAATTTAAACTATTTACATCTGATGCTAACAATAAAAACAGTCTTTCAGAAAATTTTGTGTGGTCTATATTTGAAGATTCAGACGGTGATGTTTGGATAGGAACAAATTCGCAAGGAGTGAATAGATATACAGCTAAAAATGGTAAATTTATTCATTACAAGAACAATGCAAAGCAAACCAATAGTTTATCAAACAATACTGTAAGAGAAGTTTTTCAGGATAGCAAAGGTATTATCTGGTTTGGAACTGACGGAGGTGGAGTAAATAGTTTTAATAAAAAAACTTCTAAATTTACTGTTTATGAGTCAAATCCTCAAGACTTGACATCAATATCTTCTAATTCGGTAAGAGTTGTATTTGAAGATTCTAAGCATAATTTATGGTTTGGAACAACAAATGGGCTAAATCTTTTTGATAGGAAAAATAAAACCTTTAAAAGATATATAAATAAGCCAGATGACCCAAATTCAATATCTCATAATTTTGTGTATTCATCTATTATAGAAGATTATAATGGAATAATTTGGATAGGAACTTATGGTGGTGGCTTAAATAAATTTGATCTTAAAACACAAAAATTTAAACATTATAAAAATCAACAAAACAATAATAACTCTATTATTGACAACAAGGTGTTATCAATTTACGAAGATGATAATAATAATATTTGGATTGCAACTAATGGTGGGCTTGATAAATTTAATCCAATAAATGAAACATTCATACATTATACAACAAATAATGGACTACCAAATAATACAGTTTACGGAATATTACCAGAAAAAGACAAACCAATATTATGGCTGACAACTAATTATGGTTTATCAAAATTTAATTATGAGCAAAATACCTTTATTAATTTTACTGATGAAGATGGTTTACAAAGTACAGAATTTAATGGAGGAGCTTTTCATGCAGGACAAAGCGGAAAAATGTATGTGGCGGGTGTGAATGGACTAAATATTTTTCACCCCGATAGTATTAAATACAACACTATACCGCCAGATATTGTAATTACAAAATTTCAGATTTTTGCAAACGATGTCAATATTTTAAATAATAAAGGAATCAATCTTCAGGATAAACAAAAAACAAGTGTAATTATTATTGATAATAGTTATTTTATATACAAAAGTATTCTTATAGCAAAAGAATTAATTATTAATTATTCAGAAAAAGTTTTTTCATTTGAATTTGCAGGACTTCACTTCTCAAATCCAAACAAAAATCAATATTCTTATAGATTAAGAAATTTTGAAGATGATTGGAATATGGTCGAAAATAGACATTTCGTATCATATACCAATTTAAGTCCAGGCAAATATTATTTTGAGATAAAGGCAGCTAATTCTGACGGTGTTTGGAGTAAAAAAATTAAAACTTTAAAAATAATTATTAGCCCTCCATTTTGGGAAACATGGTGGTTTAGAATTTTAATTACTATAGCAGTAATATTAGCTATTACTCTTTATGTTCAGCTACGAGAACGGAATTTGAAAAATCAAAAAAGAATATTATCAAAACAAGTCGAAATAAGAACAGCAGAAGTTGTGGAACAAAGAGATAAAATTTTAGACCAAAAAAAACAAATTACAGACAGTATAAATTATGCAAAAAATATTCAGGAGGCGGTTTTACCAACAAAAATATTTATTAATCAAATAATACCTTCTCATTTTATAGTTTTTAGACCAAAAGATATAGTCAGTGGAGATTTTTATTATTTAAGAAAAATTAATAACAAAATTATTTTTGCTGTTGCCGATTGTACAGGACATGGTGTGCCTGGTGCTTTTCTTAGTATGCTTGGCATAGCTTTACTAAACGAAATAGTTAGAAACAAGGAAATAACAAAAGCAAGCCATGTACTTGATGAGTTACGAAAACAGATGAAAATATCATTGAAACATACTATTAATAAGGGAGGCACGAAAGATGGTATGGATATATCGCTTTCTGTTTTTGATATCGAAAATAATATATTACAATATTCAGGAGCTAACAATCCATTATATATTATAAGAAATACAAATTCAGACAGCCTTTTTGATTCAGTAGATAAAACACACATTCGTAAATTCACAAAAGAATTGTTTTCGTCAGAAAAAATAAATTTTAGTGATAATCTGCCAATAAACAAATGTTTATACGAAATTAAACCAAACAAGCAACCTATTGGTATATATTATAAAGAAAAAGCATTTACGAACCATGAAATAAAAATTGAAAAAGGTGATACATATTACTTTTTTTCAGATGGATTTGCTGACCAATTTGGTGGAGAAGCAATTAAGTCGAAAAAATTTAATACTAAACGCTTTAAACAATTATTGCTTTCTACTTCGGAAAAAAATATGGATGAACAAAAACAAATTATTGAAAAAACAATAACAAAATGGCAAGGTAAAAACAAACAAATTGATGATATGTTAATTGTAGGTATAAAATTATTAGAATATTAACAGAATGTGTAAGCAATATTAAAAAACACTTAGTGCTTGGGCAAATCACAAATAATAATTAACCATTTGCACTTGTTCTTTTAAGCTTTAATGGCTTAAAAAAACACTCAAATATTCCCGATATTATCGCTTTTTTGAATTGTTAAAGCTTAAAATACCTGCGTGCAAATTGGCTAATTATAAATTGTGAATTGCCTTATTGTTTTTCTATTGAAAACTTACTTGGATGTCGAGCAGATATTCCTTTAAACCTTTGTTTAATTAATTCTATATCTTTTTCAAAGTTTCCAGTAGGTATAAATTCGCCTAAAAATCCAACAGTTCTTTTTTTAAAGTCAGCTGTTATCAAGTGCATTGGAACATTAGATTTGATTGCAATGCGATAAAAACCTGATTTCCATTTAGAATTTTTTGCACGAGTACCTTCTGGTGCTATTGATAAAATAAGTTTCTTTTTTTCAGCAAAAACATCAACCATTTGATCTACAATGCTTTTTGGGTTTTTTCTATCAATTGGTATCCCGCCCCACATAATTACAAAAAGATTTATTGGAAAAAAAAACAACTCTTTTTTAATCATTATTTTTGTTCTAATTCCAACAACCCAACTAAATATTTTACCAATAAACATGTCCAAAATGCTTGTATGTGGGGCAATTACCATAACGTATTTAGGGTCGTTTGGTATTGTTCCTACAATTCTCCAGCCAATAAATTTCAAAAGTACTACGCCACCCCAGTGGATTAAAATATTTAATAATTTCATAAGTTGATATTTGTATTTAGCATTCAAAAGTAATTGGTTTTATTGTTTTAAACAAATGTAAAACTAAACATCAATACATATATAAGTATTGTTACAAAAATTTTTTGACATTTATTTATTCATATCCCCCTGATTAAATTGTCTTTATATTAATGCATAAGCAACTGTAAATAGGTCAAAGACCTTAGAACCATTTTTTTTATTCCTTAAATATATCTAAATTTGGGACATTCAATTTTTTTTTAAACCCAAAACATAATGTATAGAATAATAATATTTTTAATTTTATTTTCAAGTTTTAAAAGCTTTGCACAGAACCAATTATTTGTTCCCAAAGAAATTCAAAAAACGTATGACAAAAATATAAGAAAAACTAATGGAGAAGTAGGACAAAATTATTGGCGAAATTTTTCCGATTATAATATTGAAGTAAGTCTTATTCCCGAAAAAGGACTAATTACTGGAAAATCAAAAATTATTTATACAAACAACAGTCCACAAGATTTACATAGAATAATATTAAATTTGTACCAAGACCTATTTAAAAAAGGAATTGCAAGAGACCGAACCGTTGATGTAAGAGATATACATAAGGGAGTAGCAATACACAGTCTAAAAATAGATGAATACAGATATGAATCAAGTAGTTATAAAATACGTAGGCAACCAACATTTCTTTCAGTATCA
Organism: Bacteroidales bacterium; assembly: GCA_029938185.1. Classification (GTDB taxonomy): domain Bacteria; phylum Bacteroidota; class Bacteroidia; order Bacteroidales; family JAOZVK01; genus JAOZVK01. The sequence goes on from JAOZVK010000179.1 coordinate 5,466, forward strand.
CTTCCAAAAGCAATAAAATCTAATGGTGGCAAATCAACAATAGAAATAAATTGGAGTTTTAAAATGCCTAAACATACAAAAATACGAATGGGCAAATACGATGCAACAACTTACTTTGTTGCATATTGGTATCCTCAAATTGCTGTTTATGATGCAATATCGGGTTGGGATAAAATTGGTTACGATGGACTTCATGAGTTTTATGACGAATTTGCAAATTTTGATGTTAAAATAAAAGTTCCAGCAAAACAAATTGTTTGGGCTACTGGAGTTTTGCAAAACCCAAAGGAAGTTTTGAAAAATAAATTTTATAAAAGATACAAAAAATCATTAAACACCAATGATATTATTCACATAATAGAACAGGAAGACTATAAAAGTCAAATAACTGTAAATAAAGATACAAATATATGGCACTTTAAAGCAAATAATGTAAATGATTTTGCTTTTGCAACAAGCTCTCATTATTTATGGGACGCAACAAGTACAAAAGTTGATAAGGATTCAAAAAATGTACATATAAATTCTGCTTACGATATAGAATCTGGTGATTTTAAGGAAGTTACAAGTATTAGTAAAAAAAGTGTAATGTATTTATCAAACGAAATGCCAGCTGTGCCTTTTCCATATCCAAGTTTAACAGTGTTTAGAGGAGCAGGCGGTATGGAATTCCCTATGATGGTAAATCAACGTTCGTCATACAATAGAGCTAGTATGATAAATGTAACAACTCACGAAATAGCACATACTTACTTTCCATTTTATATGGGAATTAATCAAGAAAAATATTCATGGATGGACGAAGGTTGGGCAATGTATTTGGTTGCCGATTTACAAAAAAGATTAGAAAAAAACAATGACAAAGCAGCAACTTCTGTATCTTCTTATAGGTATTATTCCGGAACTGAATTTGAAGCTCCAATTATGCAACCCTCATTTAATATCAAACGATACGACTATTATATAGCAAGCTACTACAAGCCCGAAATTGCATATAGAATTTTGGCTGATATGTTGGGAGATAAGCTGTTCAAAAAAGCACTAAAGGAATATATAAATCGTTGGAATGGTAAACATCCATGTCCGTATGATTTTTTCTACACTTTCAACGATATTGCAAAAGAAGATTTAAGTTGGTATTGGCAAGCATGGTTTTTTGATTTAGGTGTACCCGATATAGGAGTTAATAAAGTTGAGAAAACTAAAAAAGGTTATCAAATAGAAATACAAAAAATAGGACGACTACCAATTCCTCTTGATATTGACATAATATATAAAGATAAATCTGTTGAACATATTCATAAAACTGCAAGAATATGGAAAAACAAAACTATATTTATTTATGATTTAATTACCGATAAAACAATAAGTAAAGTAAATATTGGACATAAATATTGGCCTGATGTTAATAGCTCAAATAATAGATTTATAAATGAAAAATAATTTAATAATATTACTATTTATAAGTATTTCAATATCTTTGATTTATTGCAATAATAAAAATGAGCAAAAAAAACTAAAGAAAAAAGATTTTGAGAAATATTATAATCCATTGATAAGAGCCAATAAATATTTAATAAAAAAAGATGCTGAAAGGATTGAGTCATATGCTAAACGACGAAACTGGGATATGAAAGTAAGCAAAACTGGCTTATATTATCAGATTTATGAACAAGGAAGCAACAAAAAAGCACAAACAGGAATGCTGGCAACGCTTAGTTTCGAAGTATCGCTGCTTGACGGAACTCATTGTTATAGTTCGGATTCAATTGGTAATAAAGTTTTTGAAATAGGACATGGAAGAGTGGAATCGGGACTCGAACAAGGTCTATTATTATTAAACGAAGGCGATAAAGCCAGATTCATAATGCCACCCTACATGGCTCATGGTCTATTAGGCGATCAAGAAAAAATAACTGCGCGTTCAATAATTGTTTATGATATTCATTTAATTAAACTTTCAAAATAGAATAAAAAAAGTTAGCTTTGTATAAATATTTTATATATAATGCTAATACAAAATTTTCACATATTTTGTATAAAGCTTATTTGCTGAAATATAGATGAATATATATCATACGTAAGCATCATTAAAATAGGTCGAAAACCTAAAATATTAACAATTATGTTTGAAAAAAATTCAATAAAAGAAACCCCTGAAATAATAGAAGATAAATTAACTTCTAAAAATAATAAAAAACAATTAATACTATTTAATGATGATTTTAATACATTTGATCATGTTATTGAATCGTTAATAAAAATTTGTAAACACTCAGCTACACAAGCAGAACAATGTGCACATATTGTACATTTTAAAGGAAAATGTGATATTAAAAAAGGCTCATACAATGTTCTAAAACCAATGAAAGATGCTTTAATTCTAAGAAATTTGACTGTTTCAATTAACTAAGGTCTTAGACCTACTTATAAGTGACACATACGCTTGATGTGTAATTGATTGTATTTTAGAAAGTAAGCTCTACATAAAATAAAAAAAAAGAAAATATTGTTTATCAGTTAAGTACTATAACAAAAGTTTTCCGTTATTTATTTTATGTAATCAGCTATATAACAATATTTTGTTAAGATGCGTAAGCCACATTAAATAGGTCGAAGACCTTATAATAAAAATCAAAAATGACAACATTAGCAATAATATTAATAATTTCTTTGGGCATATTACTTATATTGCTCGAAATATTTGTAGTACCTGGAGTTACAATAGCTGGAATAGGAGGATTGATATTACTAGGTTTCGGTGTTTATATGTCCTATAATAATTATGGTATTCAAGTAGGTATGTATACTTTATTAGGAGCTTTTATATTTGTGATAGTTACATTATATTACTCATTTAAAGTAAAAACATGGGATAGGGTCTCTCTAAAAAGTGAAATAAATACTAAAATTAAAAGATTTGACAAAGAAGAAATAAAAATTGGAGATACAGGAAAAACAGTATCAAGACTTGCTCCAATTGGAAATGTTCTTATAAATAATAAAATATATGAAGCAGAATCAAAAAACAAATTAGTTGATGAAAATGTAGAAATAGTAGTAATTAAAGTTTTTAGAAATAAATTAATAGTTAAACAAAAATAATTTTAATATGGGTGATTTAGGAGTATATGCAGTAATGATAATTGGCGGATTTATAGGTCTTGCCATAGTATTATATTTTATACCAGTAGGATTATGGTTTCAAGCAATGATATCAGGAGTAAGAATATCATTATTACAATTAATATTTATGAGATGGCGAAAAGTTCCACCATCATTAATTGTAAATGCAATGATAACATCTAAAAAGGCTGGTTTGGATATATCAAGAGACGATTTGGAAGCACATTTTTTGGCAGGAGGACATGTTCAATCTGTTATTAATGCACAAGTTTCAGCCGAAAAAGCTAACCTTGATTTAACATTTAAAACAGCAACAGCAATTGATTTGGCAGGTCGAGATGTTTTTAATGCAGTTCAAATGTCAGTAAATCCTAAAGTGCTTGATACACCGCCAGTAACAGCAGTTGCAAAAGACGGAATACAACTTATTTCCAAAGCTCGTGTTACTGTAAGAGCAAATATCATGCAATTAGTAGGTGGAGCAGGCGAAGAGACTGTACTTGCAAGAGTAGGCGAAGGAATAGTATCATCAATTGGTTCATCAAAATCACATAAAACCGTTTTAGAAAATCCTGATGCAATTTCAAAACTAGTACTTGCCAAAGGTCTTGATGCAGGAACAGCCTTTGAAATACTTTCTATTGATATAGCTGATATTGATATTGGCAAAAATATTGGAGCCGAACTTCAAATGGATCAAGCCGAAGCCGATAAAAATATTGCTCAAGCAAAAGCCGAAGAAAGAAGAGCAATGGCAGTAGCATTAGAACAAGAAATGAAAGCACTTGCTCAAGAGATGAAAGCTAAGGTAATAGAAGCCGAAGCTGAAGTTCCAAAGGCAATGTCGCAAGCATTTAGAGATGGTAATTTAGGAATAATGGATTATTATAAAATGAAAAATATAGAATCGGATACTCAAATGAGAGATTCAATTTCGAAGCCACCAGATACAACTGAAAAATAATTTTTTTAGAAAGCTAAATTTAAAGAGAGCAATTTGCTCTCTTTTTTTATTTTTCTATGTAAATTATTGTTACAAAAGTTTTTCGAAATTCACCTATTTATAACTTGTCGATTAAGTTGTCTTTGTACTAATGCGTAGGCAACTATAAATAGGGTCGAAGACCTTAAATTACTGATTAAACCCAAGCTGTGTATCAAAAGTTCGATAGGACGAACTATTGACCCACAACGATAGTTGTGGGAAGAATATAGCAAAATAGCTCGTCCCTTGAGGGACTTTTTTGTCATAAATCTTTTTTTTCATACCACGATTATCATCGTGGTTTAACAATAGTTATCGTCCTTACAGACTTTAGATTGCACAGATCGGAATTTTTGTTTAGTTTTGTAAATTATCATTATACATCTTAAAATGCACTAAAATGAGTAAAAAAAGCACAAAACAAGTTGGCTACCTTGCCCCACTAAACTACGACCGTTATTTTAAAAAAGTATTTTCTGATTTAAAAATAGCAAAAC
>JAOZVK010000180.1 GCA_029938185.1 Bacteroidales bacterium
ATAAAATTAGAACTAATAATATTTTGTAAATTATTAGTTTTTATAAGCCCAGTCCAGGTGTAAACCAATTCGTAATTTATAATTCGTCATTACTTAAGCTGAATTTAATGCGGAAAAACTTTTGTAAGAGAACCGACTAATGTAATAGCAATTAGGACAATAATAACAAAATACAACCATCGGTAAAAATGTAAAAAATGAAATCGCATTGAGTTGCCTTTTAAATTTTTACGTCCTAATATTTTATGATATTTTGTGTGGCAATTAGGACAAAGTTTTACAATATCTCACTCTCCTCCAAATTCAACTTTTGGTAAAACATGATGCAAATGAACCCAACCATATTCTCCACATTTTTGACAATTATCTTCTTTCATTTTTTTAGTTATTAATATGTTCAATACCAACTCTTGCTGCAAATAGTTGTTTTTCATTCTCTTTACTAATATCAAGATAGGGCGAAAAATGAAATTTTATAGGTTTTTCAACTTTTATTAAGTATTTATTTAATTTTTCAATATCTGAATTGTTTTCAAAAAGTCTATCTAATTTGTCAGAAATAGCTAAATTTTTGCTTTGGGATTTTCCAGTAATAAAAAAAGTGATACTAATACTACTTTTATTAAAACCAAATTTTATTTCATGTTTATCGCCCAAAGATATTTTATCAAAATACTCAATGGCTTCTTTTTCTTTAGTTTTTAGAATACGAAGAAGTTGTTGGCTTGTTTTTTTCATTTTTTAATTATTTATATGTTCAACTCCAATCATGGCTGCAAATAGTTGTTTTTCATTCTCTTTACTAATATCAAGATAGGGCGAAAAATGAAATTTTATAGGTTTTTCAACTTTTATTAAGTATTTATTTAATTTTTCAATATCTGAATTGTTTTCAAAAAGTCTATCTAATTTGTCAGAAATAGCTAAATTTTTGCTTTGGGATTTTCCAGTAATAAAAAAAGTGATACTAATACTACTTTTATTAAAACCAAATTTTATTTCATGTTTATCGCCCAAAGATATTTTATCAAAATACTCAATGGCTTCTTTTTCTTTCGTTTTTAGAATACGAAGAAGTTGTTGGCTTGTTTTTTTCATTTTTATAAATATTCATTTCATTATTTATTTTCTACTAAAAAGTGTCAAGTACTTTTACTAGCGTAACAAGTCATAAGTTTCTTTAGTATTATTTAGACAAGATTAACAGGATTTATATGTTTATAATATCCTGTTAATCATGTAAATCCTGTCAAATTATTACATTTATAAACTTATGTCTTAATACACTAGAGTATCTTATCATTTGGTTTATCTGTTACAAAATCAAAAGGATAATTGTAGTATTTTACAAAAAAAAATATAATTGCAAATATTACAAAGATAAGAAAAACTGATAACTTACTAAATTTTGTTTTTTTAATTACTGAACGTCCTTCTAAGTAGTCTAACAAAAGTTTTTCGGTATTCATTGTTTTATAATCAACTATATTACAATTGTTTGTAAAAATGCGTAAGCCACATTAAATAGGTCGAAGACCTTATTTCTATAATTTGTTTTTAATTTGTGATTCTTTTTAGTTTCAATCATAATAGCAAAGTTTGTGTATAAAAAAAAGCGTAAACTTAAATTAACCTTCCCAGAGGCACTGGCAAGGTCTTCAAGCTATTTAATATATCATTTGCTTGGTTTGTAATCAATTATAACTCAAAGAATAAAGTTATGCAAAATAGTTGAAAATTTTGTATGGAGGCTAATTATTTTTATATATTCTTAACTGCTTTGCATTGTACAATATACAAAAATGTGCTTTTATGTGAGCTGGTCTTTGGAGTAGGAAAGTATGCTATAAAATATAATTTATGTACTTTATTTATCTGATACCAAATATTTTTCAACTATATAAAATTATTTTAATTATTATTGATGTCAAACTTTTTTTTAAATTAAAATCATTCTACATTAGCTCTTGAAGTTTTTAATTTAACTTTGACAAAGTTCAAAACTTTGTCAAAGTTGAAGTTAGCTAATTTAAAAATGTAAGTTTATAACCATTTACAATATTATTTCGCAAACAGAACAAAGCCTTATTTTTTTATACATCTGACAGAAAAGCCTGAACTATATGTATTTCTGTAAAGTTTTGTGTAAGATGAACGGCTATTTAGATACAGAACCCACGCATCAGCTCGTCCTCCAAAAGGTCATAGTTGCTGTTTAAGTTTTAAGAGAACTGTGTTTTGTGTTGGCATCAGGCGGCTGTGGGCAGGTAGCTTGCGGAATGAGCGAAGCGAATGAAGCAAGTTGCCTGCCTCACAGTCGATTTTGACCAAAACAATGTTAGTAATATTTGTTAATTGTATCCTTCATCAAGTCCGAAGTTGTTTGATATTTTATTTGCAAAAAGTGCAAATGTCATTTGTGTCATTCTACTATACCCTTCTTGTATATTATCAATATTGCTAATTGTCCCACTTGGGTCTGAATGCTCTATAAAACTATAATTCAGTTCACTTCCAGGTAAAGCAAAGTCAAAATTAAATTCAACTGCAATACCTAATAAATATGATGAAAATACATTATCTACGGAATATGTCCATATATTTGGAAAGATAACACCTTCTGCCTGTAATTCTTGATTTTTAATAGTATAATTTATTGTTATTAATAAGTCCGTTCTATAATTTTCAGTATCAATATTTACAAAACCAGCGGAAAAAACACTGTCCAAACTATTCTCAATACCATCTTCAACTATATTTTCAAGCTTGCTTATTGCACCTTGCGAAAAATTTGATTTTAACGGAAGCATATTACCGTTAATTGGCGGTGATGCATTCATGCTTAATAATAATTTTGCTTTTTCATCATAGTCTTCAAAGTCTTTTAATTCAATATTTGATTGAAATTTTAGATTAATATCATAAATATTGTTGTTTTTCATATAATTCAAGAGTTTTCGAAAAAACTCAACAGCTTTGGGTTTTCCTTTTTTTTGTTGGACTTTTTGCTCGTAGTTGACAATTTCTGCATTCCAAAGGTCATCTTTTATTTGAGTAACACGTGATGAATATTCGCTACTTGGATAATCATCTATAAAATCCTTTACTTTATCAATTTTTCTAACCACATCAACTTCTATAAAACGTACATCTTCTACATAATATCCGTTTCTAAAGTTGTACAAATAATCCTGACATACATCTTCTGTTCGTTCTTTCCGAACTTCTCTGTATGCTAAATAATCTTTTAGGTAAAGTTGATAAAATGTAATAGTAATTATCACTAAAACTACTACAATTATTGTTGTTTTCTTTTTCATAATATTGAATTTAAATATATTATTTGTTTTGATTAATAATTTTGTCTTAAAGCATTTAATATCAATTTAAACATATCGCTATTTGCTTTTTTTGTAAAGCTAACAAGACCAATTGATTTATTTTTTCCTGATGAAAACCCAGTTAAACTATATATTCTCCCTGCATATATACTATTTACTGTATTGTGAGTTACATTAATTTTTGTAATATCTTTGATATTGTTGTGGCTTAAAACATGTCGAATATTCTTGTTTGTTTACATAGTTTATCGTCGTATTTATTAGTTGCAGTTGAATATCAATAATATAAACATTTACTGTCGGCGTGGCTTCAAGCTGGACTTATAAAAATTAATAAATTACAACAATATTATTAGTTCTAATTTTATTCTTTTTTTTATTGTGTTGCTTTTGCCCTTTCAGGGCGTTTTTGCTTACGAATGCATTTATACATAGGGCGTTGCCCCATGTTAATGCTTATACCCTTTCAGGGCGAAAAAACCTACTAACGAAATAAAAAAACATTTTAGGAACTAATAAAAAACTGAAATAAGCCATTTTTGCTCGTATTTTTATAAGTCCAGACAGACACTAATTATATCACAATAACAGAAATGCGTAAGCCACATTAAATAGGTCGAAGACCTATTTAAATCTAATTTTTAAAAAAATAATAGTGAAAGTACTCATTATAAAAATAATCAATAAAAGGATAAGTATATTGTAAACAGGTGTAATTACTTCTTTATTAATAATAGGTAGAACTTTATTATCAATAAACATTGGAAAAACAGAAGACTTACCATCTATATAATTCTGATATTCCTGATTTGCATCTATTTTACAAGAACTTTGAACAGTTCCATTTCCGTATTTATCTTTATACTTTATATCAAATTCTTCCAAAGTTTTATCAAGCGAATCCACAGTATTTTCAATTCTTATAATTTTATTTTTCATTTCTATACTCGTATCCTGTTCCATATTGAGATTGTATAATATTTCTCGATAATTAGCTGCTTTGTTGCCTATACTGTCAGCTTCTGCCTGATAACGATTATTTTTTCCTTGATATACAAGTATAGCTTCAAATCCCCATCTGGAAGGCATAAGCTGGCATATCTCTGGAATAGGACTATTTTCAAAAGCAACCAATTGTTGATTCATTTCCTGAAATCTGATTAATCCACCTCCAAAAACAATTTGAGGAATCAAAATTAAAGGAATAATATTAATGGCAGCCTTTGATGTCAATTTAGGTATTGATGAGATAAATAAACCAATTGATATTCCTGTAATTGAGACTAATGTTCCTAAGATTATAAACTGTATGTAAAACTCACGCCCTCCCATTAAAAAATAACCTACCGAAAAAAACAGTATATTTTGAATAATAGCAAAAGGTATCAGAGTCATAATTTTTGAATTATAAAAATTTACTTTGCTGATATTCAACATTTTTTCTCTTAAAATTATTTTTTGATCTTTAATAATTTCCTCAATACTATTTGTTATTCCTAAGAAAACAGCAATAAGTACAAAAAGAAACATAAAAGTAGGAACATGTTGGTTCTCGAAAAAAGAATAAGTCTCATTTGGCGAATATTTTAATATTTGTCCAACACCCAAACCCAACAAAGGAGGAAGTAGAAATGTAATGATAATGTTCGTTTTGTCCCGAAGTTTATTAATAAAATTTCTTTGCAAAAGTGTGAATGAAACCGATAGCCTTTCTTTGAGTTTTCTTTTTGCTTTTTTTGAAATTGCTTTTTCATTATCAAGCTTTTGCGCTTTATCAAACTCTATAGTACCATAATATTCAGTAAATTTAGTTTTCCAAAATTCTGGAGAATATTTTCTTATTGGCAAAGGCTTACCATCAATATCTCTAATGGGTTGTTCGAGAGTATCAAGAATAAAATCAGGAGAAATTGTTTCGTCTTGTTTTTTAGTTTTTAGGTTATCAGAGAAAGTTTCAAAATATTTATATGCATTATTAGACTCACCAAAATAGGCGAGTTTACCACCACGGTCGAGTATTAAAGTTTTGTTAAACATTTGATATATAAGCTGACTTGGCTGATGTATTACTACAAAAATTATTTTACTCTCATAAGACAAGTTTTGTAATATTTTCATTATTTTTTCAGAATCTTTAGATGATAGTCCAGATGTAGGTTCATCAAGTAGTAAAATATCGCTATCCGAGAGTAACTCTAAGCCTATGTTTACTCTTTTTCGTTCTCCTCCACTAAGAACTTTATTTAGAGGGTCGCCAACTTTTACATCTTTTTTTTCATACAAACCAATATCTCTTAATACTCTGTTTACTTGTTTTTTTATATCTTTATTACCAGTTGGATATCTTAACTTTGCATTATAATACAGATTTTCATAAACTGTCAAATTTTCAAACAACAAATCATCTTGTGGCACATAACTCAAATGGTCTCTTATAATATCATTGTTTTTGTGAACATCATAACTGTCTGCTTTTATACTTCCTTCAGTTGGTTTATAAAATCCATTAAGAATATTCAGCAAAGTTGTTTTTCCGCAACCACTTGACCCCATGATTCCTATAAATTCACCTTTATTTGCCTGAAACGAAACATTATCAATAGCTATATTGTTGTCATTAAATTTATAGAAAAGATTATTGGCTTTGATGGAATTGAATGTATTGTCATGTCGTTCGAATGTTTTATTTTCGGAATTATATGAAATAATATATTTCCAAATTTGAATTTTGTCATCAAGAGCTAATTTTGTTTTCTTTTTTATTTGTTTATTATTGACATATACAGGAAAAGGACAATTATTAATATGGAAATCAAAATTTTCATTATTATACTCAATTTTACAATTCCACCACTGCTCTGTATCATCATCAATAAAAATATTATATTCATACCTGTTTCCAATATTAATATAATAATTTTCGTCTTGATTTTTGTTAAAACTAACATTCAAATTATTTTGCAAAACAAGTGTTTTGATATTAATTTTTTCGTCATCAGAAAATATACTATTATTAAAATCAATAAAACTATTGTCAAGCAATTTAGTTTTGTTCAATATAATCTCATTGTTATTCAATGGGTTTATAAATATTTTACATTTGTTTATTTTTATGCAAGCAAGTGATTTTTCATTTTTCTCATTTTTAAAAGTATAGTTTTGTCCAAATTTCTCTAAGTAAAATATTTGATTTTTTGTCTTTAATTGTCGAAAGTAATATTTTAGGTCAAACTGGGATATTTCATAGCTTTGATTAATTCTTATTTCCGATTCTCTAAAAACAGGCATTGCAAAATGAGGATTGATTTTTTTATTATCAATACTAATCATATTTTGCTTATCTTTTTGTATCATAATCAATATTTTCCCAACATTGATTATTATTATATCAATATTTGTTTGTTCAATATAAACATCACTATTCTTTTTATTATTTGATATAATAAGGTATCTGTGCTCTAATTTTTTATCTAATTTTAGTTCGTCCGTTTTTGAAACTGACATAACTTTTATAAAAAAGTCAATATCTGTATTTGAAACATTAAATTTATTTGCAATTTTATACAGCATTTTTAATTCAACTTCCACTATTTCATCTGCTGCCATTAATTCTATAAGTTTTATCAGCAGAATAATTTTATTATTATAAGACAACTTACTTTGTAATTTATCAAGAATATCTTTTAAATCAGCAAACTCTTTAACAGCTAAATTGAATTCAGAAAATAAATATTCTGCAAACTCTTTTGGGTATAGTGTGTGATAATATTTTTTAATATATTCCGATTCTTCTTTGGTAACTATACCATCTGCCATTGCCATAGCTGCAAATAGTTGTACGGTTTCATATATTAAACTTTTTTTTATTATACTTTTTTGAATATTTTGAGTCATTTTATGTAATTTTAAGCAATTCTGAATAGATATGATACTAATAAGTATGTTTTTTAAAAAGTATATTGGCAAATATTTACAATATTTGCCAAATAATAAGGATATTACCTATAAAAAATAAGAACTTCGCATTTTGCATTTCCGTAGTAACTATAATTTTTTACTACTATTTTCATTCTCATTTGCTCCCAAGTGCTAAAATTTAGTAATGCCCATTCTCCCGATCCTGTATCTTTTAATTTAAGATAGCCATCATAATCATATAAATACAAATCAACATCTACATTTTGGTTTTCAGAATATGCTACTATGGCATACTCAAGTCCTGCAGAAAAGGTTTTGTAATTGTAAAATTTTTCACCTTTATTTATATAGCCATATTTTGCGGTGGATAACGAATAACCTCCATTATTTCTCATGTATCTAACTACCTTACTATATACCGATTGAGATTTCATTGGAACAAACAAACTCACAAAAATTATTGTTATTAAAATCTTTTTCATAATATGTTTTTTTTGATTATTAAGATTTGGTTATTAAATTAATTATTTCTTTAGTTTTAGCATTAATTTTTTTCACACTTTTTTGCGATAATTTTTTATCTCCTTTATATATTTTTTGTAAAGCTATTAGTCCATTATACACTTTTTTTACTGTTGGGTCTTTTTTCAATTTTGCCTTTTTATCAAGTTGTTTTACAAAATGATCTACCAAATGTACCTGCTTTAATATACCAACTTTTTTCGCATTATAATTTGTGCTAAAATATCTGCTTACAATATTAATCCCTTCAAAAAATCCGCCTATACTTGATAATAAAACAATGTCGGAATTTCCTTTCACTTCCATTTCTCTTTGAAGTGTAATATTCATCTCATCAAGTTCAAGAGTAATATCTAACCAATCGTTTTTTGCTTTTAACTTTTTTATTTTTTCATGATAAGGCTTAATTGTACCACTAATTCCAAGAGATTCAGATATACTAAAAATAGTATTATTCATATATCCAAAATTACTATCATCGTGGTCAAAAATTGCAACAAATGCATCAGCAACTCTAACACCAAGATTTAATGCCTGTTTTTTTCTACCTTTATAGTTTGATGTTTTATTGTATGTTACAAGGCTTCCCCATTTAATTTTCCCTGCTTTTTTTAGAGCAAGTAAAATTTCATTTGAAGATGGTACCAGTACACTTTTGGGTTCCGTATTATCAGTTTTAGGAACCTTTTTCTGTGCATTTGCCATATTTCCAAAAATGAAAATAGAAATACATAAGAGACTCAAAATTTTAAATCTTTTCATAATTTTTTAAATTTAGTTTATAGAATAAATTTTTTGATTTATTTTAATACCACAAATCTATAATAAGTAATTTCAAAAAAACAAAGTACAGTAATTAATCAGTTGAGTTTCAGTAATACAGTCAAAGTACAGTCAAAATACAGAAGTAATAAATATCATTATGAAACCTTTTAATTATAAAGCAAAAAATAATAATTATTATTAGATAAAATTTTGTATTTTTAATATGTAAATTGATTTTTTTATGGCTTTGTGAGTAACCTTTTTAATTTCCCACAACTTTCGTTGTGGGTTTACAATAGTTCGTCCTATCGGACTTTTAATTGCACAGGTTGTTATAAATAGGTCGAAGAACTTATAAATCATAATATAAGTACTTTTGCTAATCTTTACTTTAATTTTATGATTAAAACTACTTGAAAAACAAGACTGTCCAACTTCTGAGGGGTAGCTATTTATTTTAACTTCCCAAGTCTGGCTGTTGTTTTTACTGTTATAGTTTTCATTAAAAACCCAATACCCAAAATCGGTTTAACAACTGTTATTTCGTACTGAGGGTATAAAATAACATCATAACCTTGATTATTACTCATAAGTTCATATAAAGCGTAATTAGAAGTTTTATCCTTCAAAACATCACCTATTACAGGTAAACTGGCTAAACTTATTGAAAACGCACCACTTTCAACATTGCCTGTTTTGTTCGAGAATAATCGAGACCAATCAATACCAATGATTTTAGTACTTGTTGCTTCAGCTTTTACTTGTTCAGAAAGAGTAAAATCATTTTTGGTTAATTCAACTCTTACGTTAGGTTCTCTCATAGTTTTATTTAAAGTTGTACAACTAGAGAATAGAACAGAAGTAAATAATACTACAAAAAACAATTTTATTATTATTTTCATTTTATTTATATTAAATATTTTTCCTACTCTTAAAGCTTTTCGGATTCCGCCCCGTTTATTAGAGTGGGTTCTGGTCTCCACTTTTCGGTTAAATAAGTTATTTTTGTCACATTGGGTGGTCAGCCCTTCAGCTTTCGCAAACCGTCTATATTTTTTAACTTGTTGATATTTGTATTGAAATATGACATATCAATTTCAAAGATAAAAATACTGAAATAAGTCTATGATAAAATTTTAGTACAAATGTAAGTCATAAGATATAATTAAAAACAAAGTACAGCCATTAATCAATTAAGTTTCAGTAATACAGTCAAAGTACAGTCAAGATACAGTCAAAATACATAAGTAATAAATATCATTGTGAAACCTTTTAATTATAAGGCAAAAATTAATAATAATTATTAGATAAAATTTTGTATTTTAATATGTAAATTGATTTTTTTTTATAGCTTTGTGAGTAAACTTTATAATTCCCCCTCAACTATCGTTGTGGGTTTACAATAGTTCGTTCTATTGGACTTTTATTCAATGATACAATGGTTCAATGGTTCAATGGTTCAATGGTTCAATGGTTCAATGGTTCAATG
>JAOZVK010000181.1 GCA_029938185.1 Bacteroidales bacterium
ACTTCGCTACGCTCGTAAAAATAAGTAAAAAAACAACCGCCGCCAACAAGTTACCATTAGCGTTAATTAAAACCAACAAAAAAAAGATATTCATAAAAAATTGAAATAGTTATAATAAAACGTATTTTTGTAAATAAATCAAACAATTTTAACACTTCAAAAAATAGAAAAATGCTCTCAAAAAAAAGAATAGAATTAGGATATTCCGATTTTAATAAATTTATAAAAGCAGGAAATTATTTTGTAGATAAATCAATGCTAATTTATGATTTGTTTGAACAAGGAGCTTATATTTCATTAATGCCTCGTCCAAAACGATTTGGAAAAACATTAAATTTATCTATGATTGAACATTTTTTTGATATTCAAAAACCAAATAGTGCGGAATTATTTGCAGATTTAGAAATAGGAAAAGAAAAAGAATTTTGCAAAAAACATCAAAATAAATATCCTGTTATAAATATTTCATTGAAAAGTATAAAATCTGAAAACTGGGAAACTTGTTTGAATAGTTTTAAGATAGAAATATCAGGACTATATAAAAAACATAGATTTCTGTTGCAATCAGATAAGATAGAAATAGCCGAAAAAGAAATTTTTGAAAAAATAAGAAATAAAACAGCAAACGTAGAAGAATATAAAAATAGCTTAAAAAAATTAAGTGAACATTTAAAAGAACATTTTAATAAAGATGTAATAATTCTTGTCGATGAATACGATGCACCAATAATAACTGCTTTTAATAATACAAACAATCCGATAAAATCTCCTGATAAAGAAAATAAAACATATTATCAAAAAGTAATTAGTTTTATGCAACGATTTCTTGGAGACGCATACAAAGGAAATGATACCAACTTAAAAAAAGGACTTCTAACAGGAGTAATGCGAGTAGGACGAGAAAGTATTTTTTCAGAATGGAATAATTTTAAAGTATATGGAATAACTTCGCACAAATTTGAAACTAATTTTGGTTTTACTCACAAAGAGACTGAAAAAATATTATCTTATTTTGATTTACAAAATAAAACTAATAATATAAAAAAATGGTATAATGGATATAAATTTGGAACAATTTCGCAAATTTACAATCCTTGGTCAATTGTGAATTATATTGACAGTTATAAAGAAGGTTTCAAACCATACTGGGTTAATACCGGCGACCCTTCATTAATAAAAAATAGACTTTCAGAAGACGGTGTAAAAGAAAGAATACAAGATTTAATTGAAGGGAAAATAATTGAAAAAGAATTGAAGGAAAATTTTGTTTTTGCTGATTTTGAAAAGAACCATGAATTAATATGGACACTATTAACAGATAATGGATATTTAACACAAACAGGAAAAGGAAAATATGGAAATTATAAATTAAAGATACCAAACAACGAAGTCAAAATTGTTTTTACAGATATAATAACGACTTGGTTGGATACCGAAGTCAAAATAAAACGAGATTTATTAATTTCAATGGCAGAAAATTTAATAAATTCTCGGATAGCAGGATTTGAAAAAGATTTTAGAAAAATAGTAAGCGGAACAATAAGTTATCATGATACAGCAGAGAAAAAAGACAAAAATACAGACGAAGTATTTATTTCACACGAACAAATATATCATGTTTACATGCTTGGTTTACTTGCAATTTTAAGTGATGATTATAAAATAAGTTCTAATAAAGAAAGCGGAGAAGGACGATACGATATTATGTTAATTCCTTATGACAAATCAAAAAATGGAATAATAATAGAAATAAAACAGATTGAAAAGCAGCAAAAAAATAAAAAAAATACAAATAAATTTATAGAACGTGTAAATAAAAAATTAGATGAAGCATTGCGTCAAATAGAAATAAATGAATATTATACTGAATTGTTAGACAACAAAATAAAACATGAAAATATTATAAAACTTGCCATTGTTTTCGCAGGAAAAAAGCCGTATGTAAAAAAAAAAAATGAAAAATGCTAACATTGTGCTTGATGATAAAAATAAGATTACTTTTAATAATTGCATTCACTTTTCTTTATGTAAATTCCTTTTCTCAAAACAGTGCAGATAGTTTATATAAATTAGCGTGGAAAAAGCATAATAATCAAGAATATGTAAAAGCCGCACAGCTTTTTGAAAAATGTATTACAGAAGGAAATAATTGGTCAGGAACATATTTGAATGCAGCTTCTTCGTGGGCTTATGCAGATAATAAAGAAAAAACTTTTGAGAATTTATTTAAAATGATTGATGCAGGTTATTTAGATAAAAACTTCATATTATTTTCATTCACAGACTTTTATAAATATCATAAAAGTAATGAATGGATAGAGTTAATATCATTATTTGACAAGAAACGAAGTGAGTTTTATAAATATGCAGAAACTGTAGAATTTCAAAATTTAACGAAAGAACAAATGTACCAAGATTATGATACTTTAATTCATAAACTTATCCAGATTAGTCCTCATTTAAAGATAAGAGAACAGGTTTGCAACCTCAATTTCGATACTAAATTCACTAATTTAAGAGCAGAAATAGAAAATTGTAATTCAGCCGAAGATTTCTCATTAATTCTATACAAAGCTTTAATAAGTTGTCAAGATGGACATACCAGTTTTTCTTCATTAAATCCTTTTGAATATTTAGGCAACGGTAAAAATTTGGATTTTTGTGCTTCAATTGCTAAATATGAAACACATTTTCATTCTGTTAGAGTAACAGAGACTAACTTACCAAAATTAGTATATCACAAAGGAAAGTACTATACATCTTCTGATTTTTCGTATAAAGGAAATATTATTGTACAAGGAACTGAATTGTTGAAAGTTAATAATATAAAACCATCAGAATATATATTACAAAACATTGACAAAAAACGCTTTTTGTCGTGGGATTTTGAGAATAACTGTTTCTTTTCTGAAACATTCTTGCAATTAAATATTGCTACTGATAGTTTGATAAATTTGACATTTCTAAGGAATAAAAAAGAAACAAGCTTACCTATAAAATTAGAAATTGGTTATATACCTAAAAAAATCAAAACTGTTAAAAACGGATATGTTTGGTATTGGCAAAATGAACAAATTTTGTATATAAGAATGCCACGAATGGCAAATGGAGTATTCTATGCAAATGAAATACAGAAATATTCGGATAAGAAACTTAAAAAAGTAATTATTGACATTCGTAATAATCGGGGTGGTTCTGATTATGACTGGGAAGACGTATTAAATGCAATTTATCCAGTAAATATAAATATAAAATTAGATATTGCAAAGAATAAAACTGTTTTCGACAAAGATACAACACTTATTTCTTTTGAGACAATACAAGGCTTAAATTTAGTTTACAAAACTGTTCCGAAAAGGATAGGTGGTTTTGAAACTAAAAATATTGATTATTCTGGAAAAATTTATATTTTCTACAATAAAGAAACATTTTCAGCAGCAGGAAGCTTAGTTAGCTCTTGTTATTATTCGGATAGATTAGTTGCTGTAGGACAAGAAACGGGTCGGGTTTTAGGTTTTGGAACAAAACCTCGTGAATATCAACTTTCAAACACAAAAATAAAATATAGAATTGCGCCTGTTGTAGATATTACAAATGTTAGTAATTTAAAAGATGTTTTCCACGATGAACCAGAAATCAATATAGATTTAGATTTAAACGAAAGAATAATTCTAAAAAACAATCCATTTACAATTGATTTTTTGAATACGGAAAAAAACTAATTTTACGACTGTCCAGAGATTTAAGTTTGCGATACGGAAAAGGCTTTAATAAGAGTAATCTTGTGTATATGAGATTATTCTATGTGAAATATCCAAAAGGTGTGACAACGTCCCACCTTTTGAGTTGGTCTCATTATTACGAACTTTTGAAAATTAGTGATGATACAGAAAGAGGATTTTACGAACAACAAATAATAATTGAGAATTGGGGAGTTCGAGAATTACGAAGACAAAAAAGAACAGCATTATTTCAACGCATTGCACTTAGCAAAGATAAAAAACAGATTTTAGAATTATCAAAAAAAGGACATTTACCAAAAGATGAAACAGATATTGGAAAAAACCCTTTTGTCTTTGAATTTTTAGGTACACCTGAGAATAATACATACACAGAAACAGAACTTGAAAAGAAATTAATAAATAATTTGCAGCAATTTCTACTGGAATTAGGAAAAGGATTTGCATTTGTTGGCAGACAATACAGAATAATGCTCGCAAATAAACATTTTTACGTAGATTTAGTCTTTTATCATTACATTCTTGATTGTTTCGTTTTGATTGATTTGAAAGTAAATGAAGTTGAGCATAAAGACGTTGGACAAATGATAACTTATCTAAATTTTTTTAATGCAGAAGTCAAAAAAGAGACAGACAAAGAAACAATCGGAATAATTTTGACATCAGGAAAAGATGACGTTTTTGTTGAATATGCAACTGAAACAGTATCAAATAAATTGGCGGTTTCAGAATACACATTGTATTTACCAGATAAAAAATCATTAAAACAGAAAGTAAGAGAAATACTTGATAACGAATAGACTAAAACGCTAACAGCGGCTTTGAAATAATTTTTGCGAAAAGCAAAAACTATTCAATAGCCGTATTCGTTATAATCAATCAAAAAAAACAAAAAATTGACATCAAATAAGTATTTTTGCAAAATCCTTATCGAAAATAAATATGGAATTAAAAATAAAAATACCAGCAAAATCAATAAATAAAGCTTTTCAAAAAGATAAAGTTAATAGAACTGATTTTGAAAATTTTAAAATTCAACTTCAAATAATTGTTAATAAAATTGATGACAAAGAAAGTGAAGAACATTTGAAAAATTTCTTAATACAATTTTTCAAAAATACATTTTATCAGAATAATGAAGTAAATACAAAAGGACGAACCGACCTTGCTATATACAATGGAAATGATAATAAATCAACTGTTGGTGTAATATTTGAAACTAAAAAGCCTGCAAATAAGGCTGATATGATTACAAAAACAGATATAAATAAAAAAGCACTTCACGAAATTATTTTATATTATTTACAAGAAAGAATTGAATTTGAAAACAATGAAATTAAAAATATTGTAGTAACCAATCTAAATGAGTGGTTTATTTTTGATGCAATTGATTTCGAACGTGCTTTTTTCAATACCGAACTAAAAAAAGAATACAAAAAATGGAAAACAGGATTAAAAACAAGTAAAAATACTGATTTATTTTACAACGAAATTGCAAAAAAATATATAAAGCAAAATCAAACAGAAATAGAATGCACTTTTGTAAATTTGCAGATTTTCAAAAATATAGATAAACTACCTGAAAATAAACTGATAAATCTATATAAATTATTTTCACCCGAATACTTGTTAAAACTTCCACATGTAAATGACAGCAACTCACTTGATACTGGTTTTTATGATGAATTACTGCATATTATAGGTTTAGAGGAAACAAAAATTAATAATAAAAAAGTAATAAAACGCAAAGAAGAAGCAAACAGAAATACTGCATCTTTAATTGAAAATACTATAAATATCCTTCAAACAGAGGATAGACTAAAACATATAAATGATATTGAAAAACGATACGGCACAAAACAAAATGAACAAATAATTAATATAGCTCTCGAATTAAATATAATGTGGGTAAACCGTATTTTATTCCTCAAACTTCTTGAAGCTCAATTAGTTCAATATAATGGTGATAATCTTGATTACCATTTTTTAAAGCCTGAAAACATTGTTGATTTTGACGAACTCAACGAGCTTTTTTTTGAAGTTCTTGCCAAAGAACATACGAAAAGAAATCAAAGTATAAAAGAAAAATATAAAGATATACCATATTTAAACAGTTCGCTGTTTGAAATCAGCCAATTAGAAGATGAAACAATACGGATAAACAGTTTGAAATCACGCTTAAAATTACCGAAAAGCAATAAAAGTATCCTCTCAAAAGGAAAAGAATTTACAATTCTTGAATACATTTTTAATTTTCTTAACGCTTATGATTTTACGAGCGAAGGAAGTGGAAAAATTCAAGAGGAAAATAAAAATTTAATAAATGCGTCAGTTCTTGGACTTATTTTTGAAAAAATAAACGGCTACAAAGACGGTTCATATTTTACGCCGGGTTACATTACAATGTATATGAGCCGTGAAAATATTCGCAATGCAGTTGTTCAAAAGTTTATTGATACAAAACTTGAAAATTTCAAGAATATAACAAATTTTAACGAAATAAAAGACAAAATTGAAAACCGTAAACAAGCAAACAACGTAATAAATAGCCTAAAAATATGCGACCCTGCCGTTGGTTCAGGTCATTTCCTTGTGTCGGCATTAAACGAAATAATTGCAATAAAATCAGAACTTGGAATATTAGAATATCAAAATGGAAATCGTATAAAAAACTATAAAATTGAAATTGTAAACGATGAGTTAATAATTTCAGACAAAGAAACAGAAGAATTATTTGAATATTCTTTAAATAAAAAGAGTAATATTATTGATTATAAGCAGGATTTACAAGAGGCAATATTTCGAGAAAAACAGACAATAATTGAAAACTGTCTTTTTGGTGTAGATATTAATCCAAACTCTGTAAATATATGCAGATTAAGACTTTGGATAGAACTCTTAAAAAATTCATTCTATACAAAAGAAAGCAATTATACAGAATTGGAGACATTGCCAAATATTGACATTAACATAAAACAAGGAAATTCACTTGTCGGTCGGTTTGCCTTAAACGGAAATGGAGTTACGAACGGACAAGCACAAAAAATGAAACTTGTAACCGAAAAATATAAAACACAGGTTGTTTTATACAAATCAACAAACGATAAAATTGTAAAACAAAAAGCAGAAGACGAAATATTAAAAATAAAGCAACAATTTGCAAAAAATGTAAATCCAACCGACAAAGATTATATTCTTTTGCAACAGAAAAAAGCGAAACTTGGCGAAATGCCAATGCTTTTCTCAGAAACAGATAAAGAAGAATGGAAAAAAGAAACAGAAAAAATATCAAACGAAGTAATTGAACTGGAAAAAAAATATGAATTAAAATTACAGACACTTTATGGTAATGCTTTTGAGTGGCGTTTTGAATTTCCGGAAGTATTAGATGAAAATGGAAATTTCATAGGATTTGATATAATTATCGGGAATCCGCCTTATGGAGTAAAATTATTAAAACAAGAAAAGGAATATTTTTTAAGGTTATATAACTATCAAGATTATCAACTTGATACATACATTTTATTCATGGAAAAAGCATTAGAATTACTTTCGGATAACGCTTTTTCATCATTAATAGTTCCAAATAGCTGGTTACTTAATCTTAAAACACCTAAAATAAGACAACTTTTATTTCAAAAAACAAACTTATTAAGTATATCGCAATTTGAAGGTTTTGTATTTGAAAAAGCCATTGTTAATACCTTAATAGTTAATTATCAAAAAATAAACAATGAGGAATTTGATATTAATAATTCAAAAATAAACATTGAAATTTTTAAAAAAGACGGTTCTAAAATTTCAAAAACAGTAGAACAAAAGAGTTGGAGTGAAAATTATATAAAACCACACAATATATACACAAGTAAATTTGCAAATGAGATAAAAATAAAATTTGCAAATTTAACTACACTAAATAAAATTGCAAATATAAAACAAGGAGTTAAACCATTTCAGGTAGGCAAAGGAAAGCCTGCACAAACAAGAGAAACGGTTGACAAAAAACCGTTTGTAAAAACAAAAAAATCAGACAACAGTTTTCGTCCTCTTTTACGAGGTAGTTTGATGAACAAATATGTAATTTTATGGAATAAAGATTACTATATAAGTTATGGAGATTGGCTTGCAGAGCCTCGGTATTCTGGAAATTTTGAAGTCCCTGAAAAAATTGTAATAAGACAAACAGGAAGTTATTTAATTGCAACTATCGACACAGAACAATTTATAGTGCGTGATAATCTTTATACTCTAATTGTAGAAAATAAAAATGTTGATTTAAAATACTTGCTCGCTTTATTAAACTCAAAATTACTGTCTTGGTATTATCAAAATATTATTAATTACGAAGTCGGCGAAGCCTTAGCACAAGTCAAAAAAGGACATTTAGAGCTGCTTCCTATAAAAATCACAAGTAAAACAACACAAATAAAGATAATTTCAAAAGTTGATAAAATATTAAACCAGAAAAAAGAAAAATCAAGTGCCGACACAAGTAAATTAGAAAATGAAATAGACACAATTATTTATAAACTTTACAAATTATCAGAGAAAGAAATAAAACAAATCGAGCAAAATTACATGATGAGATAAATAAACAAAAGATTATAACATTGTGCTGGTGGTCAGTGGTTTGTGGATAACGATAATTTTCAAAATCTAATAAAACAAAACATTAAATGAAAAATTTATCCATTTTTAAAAAGATAATTATTGTTTTTATCAGCGTAGGATTAACAGCGATAATTGCAGATAGTCTTGTGCAGATTATATTTTCAGAAAAACGATAACAGAAAATACAGATAAACTATTTTTTAATGACTTAAAAAGAAAAAAACAAGAAATAGAAGAGTTCTTTGAACATACAGAATTAGAAATTTCAAAGATGGCAAGTTCTTTTAGTGTGCCAGGTCTTTTTGAAATATTAGAAGATTACCATACAGAAACAGGAACAAATGAAAATGAAGATTTTCCTGTGCAAACAGAAAAATATAAAAAAATAAAGAGAGAACATTTTAATTATTTTTCAGATTACATCAAAATAAATGATTATTATGATATTTTTTTTATTTGTGCAAAGCATGGACATGTAATGTTTACAGTTGCAGAAGAAGATGATTTTGGAACAAATTTATCCGTAGGAAAATATAAAGACACACATCTTGCACTTCTTTGGAGGAGAGTTCTCACCGAAAAACGAACAATAATCTCTGATTATCATTTATACGCACCTTCTGATGGAGAACAGGCATTTTTTTGTGGGACTCCTGTTTCTAAAAATGGAAAAATAATAGGTGTTCTTGTAATACAAATTTCATCAAAAAAAATAAATAAAATTCTTCTTGAAACAAATAAACTTTATCAAACAGCCGAAACATATATTGTCGGTAAGTCGGAAGATGGATTATATCAATTAAAATCCGACCGAACAGTAAAATCCGGCAAAATAGGAGATGAGAAAAAAGATGACATAACAATAAGGTGTATTAATAATCAAGAAACAGGAAAAGATGCGAAAACAAGAAGCACAGGAAATATAGAATATAATTACTATATTCCTTTGAAATTAAGGAGTTTACAATGGGGACTTTTCACAACTGTAAGTGTTAAAGAAGTGCTTGCACCAATTTATTATGGTGAAAGAATAATGCTTTTGGTTTCTATTATTGCAATATTATTGATAATAATTTCAGCTTATTTATTGTCAAAATCAATTTCTATTCCGATAGAAAAAGTTGTAAAGTCACTGAAAAAAATATCTAATAAACAGATAGATTTTCAAATAATAGAAAAACGAAACGATGAAATTGGCGAACTTTACCGCTCAATAAACGAAATTAATACAAATTTTAAAGACATAATTTAAAATATAAACGACACTGCAACAGCTGTTTCAGATGCCAGTAATCAATTGAGTTCAGCTTCGCAAGATATTTCAAGTAGAGCAAACGAACAAGCCGCTACCACAGAAGAAGTTGCGAATAAAACAGATATTTTGTCTATAAATGCGGCGATTGAAGCAGCACGAGCAGGAGAAAGCGGTAAAGGATTTTCGGTTGTGGCAAACGAAATACGAAAACTTGTCGATAAAACAAAAATCGCATCAGATGAAATTACAAAATTATCTAAAAACGGACAAGATATTTCGAGAGTTGCAGGAGAAAAATTAAAAAACGCAATTCCTGAAATTATAAAAAGTGCTGAGCTTGTAAATAACATTGTTTCAGCAGGAAAAGAACAACAAAGCGGAGTTGAGAATA
>JAOZVK010000182.1 GCA_029938185.1 Bacteroidales bacterium
AAATGATTTAATAGTTTAATTATCAAATAGTTTTAAGTTCGTAAAGTAGAAGTAAGCAATATTAAATAAGTCGAAGACCTTAGTCTTGTTTTACGTGGGTAGTCAAAAATTATATTTGAGCTAAGTAGGGTAGGAGAGAGGCAACTATATTAAGGTCTTGACCTTATTTAATGTGGCTTACGCATTTTTTATAAATTGCTATCATGTAACCGATTGCACAAAAACAAATGCCGAAAAACTTATGTAACAATACTTAAGTAGTGTTAAGACATAAATTGATTAAGTTTATAAATATAATAATTTGACAGGATTTACATGATATCTTAAACATGTAAATCTTGTCTAAATAATACTAAAGAAACTTATGACTTGTTTCAGGTCGATATATAAACGATATTTTTACTATAATACTACTCATCAGGCGTAAGCGAAATTATTCATTATTAATTACTTATTAGGTGTAAACCAATTCGTAATTTATAATTCGTAATTTATTATATCAATTTTTATTTCTTTTTTATCTTTATCAAAACCAACATAAATTTTACTTCCTTCGGTCACTGATGCTTTTATAATAATTTCAGCCATTTCATCTTCTATATACTTTTGAATTGCTCTTTTAAGAGGTCTTGCTCCAAATTTAGTATCCATTCCTTTGTCTGCGATAAAATTTTTGGCTTCATCAGAAATTTCAAGTTCGTATCCTAAATCAACAACTCTACTATTTAAACCTTCGAGTTCAATATCAATAATTTTACTAATATCTTCTTTCGACAAAGTATTAAACAATACAATATCATCAATTCTATTAATAAACTCTGGAGCAAAAGCTTTTTTCAGAGCTTTTTTAATAATCATTTTGTTTTTTTCATCAGAACTACCACCTGCCTGAAAACCAACACCTCTTCCAAAATCTTGAATTTGACGGCTTCCTATATTTGATGTCATAATAATAATTGTATTCTTAAAATCAACTTTTCTGCCCAAACTATCAGTAAGTTGTCCTTCGTCCAATACATGCAATAATAAATGGAAAACATCGGGATGTGCTTTTTCTATTTCATCTAATAGAACTACAGAGTATGGTTTACGTCTAACCTTTTCGGTAAGTTGTCCACCCTCTTCATACCCCACATAACCAGGAGGTGCTCCAACAAGTCGCGAAACCGAAAATTTTTCCATATATTCGCTCATATCAATTCTGATAAGTGCAGTATCCGAATCGAACAAAAAGTTGGCAAGCACTTTTGCAAGTTGTGTTTTTCCAACTCCAGTTGGTCCTAAAAATATGAAAGAACCAATAGGTTTGTTAGGGTCTTTTAGTCCTGCTCTATTGCGTTGTATTGCACGAACTATTTTATCAATTGCGTTATCTTGTCCAATTATTCGTCCTTTAATTTCATCTTTCATTTTTAGCAGACGCGAGCCTTCTGCCTGTGCAATTCTTTGAACAGGAACACCCGACATCATTGCAACGACTTCTTCTACATTGGATTCGTTTACAGTTTCCCTGTTCTCACTCATATCATCTTCCCAGCGTTTTTTCTCTTTTTCGAGAAGCTTATAAAGCTCTTGTTCTTTGTCTCTATGCGATGCTGCAATTTCAAAATCCTGACTTTTGACTGCATTTATTTTTTTGGTTCTTGTTTCTTCAATTTCTTTTTCAAGTTCGTTTATTCTTTTTGGAACTTTTATTCTCAAAATATGAACTCTCGAACCCGATTCATCTAGTGCATCAATTGCCTTATCAGGTAAGTGCCTATCGTTAATATACCTGGTTGTAAGGCTTACACACGATTTTATAGCATCTTCGGTATAAAAAACATTGTGGTGTTCTTCATATCTGTTTTTTATATTTTTTAGTATTTCTACAGTTTCTTCGGGTGATGTAGCTTCAACAATTATTTTTTGAAATCGTCTTTCCAAAGCTCCGTCTTTTTCAATATATTGCCTATATTCATCAAGAGTAGTTGCACCTATACATTGAATTTCGCCTCTTGCCAAAGCTGGTTTCAACATATTCGAAGCATCAAGCGAACCACTTGCACCACCTGCACCAACAATTGTGTGAATTTCGTCAATAAACAAAATAACATTATCGGTTTTTGATAGTTCATTAAGTATTGATTTCATTCTTTCTTCAAATTGCCCTCTGTACTTTGTTCCGGCTACAATTGATGCCAAATCCAAAGCTACAATTCTTTTTCCGAATAATACTCTAGAGACTTTTTTCTGTATAATTCTTATTGCTAAACCTTCGGCGATAGCTGATTTTCCTACTCCTGGTTCACCAATTAATACTGGATTATTCTTTTTTCGTCTACTTAATACCTGAACAAGTCTTTCTATTTCAATATCCCTACCAACTATAGGGTCTAATTTGTTTTGTTCGGCAGCAAAAGTTAGGTCTAAGCCAAAATTATCTAAAACCGGTGTTTCCGAGTTTGATTTTGCAGTTGACGAACCACCTTTATTACTCTTATTTTCATTAGATATTTGGTCATCTTCGTCAGCCATTTCTGCTTTTATTTTTGATACTTCCGATATTTTATCTTTCATAATATCATAATCTATACTAAATTCATTTAATAGTTTAGTTACCAAACTTTCGTCATCTTTCAAAATAGCAAGCATCATATGCCCTGTATCAATTTTTGAGTCTTTTAGCGATTTTGCTTCTAAGTATATAAGTTTCAATACTCTTTCTGATGATTTTACTAAAGGTATTTCTACATTATCCACAGTTGTATCGTAATACTCTTCTCGAATTTGGTCTTCTATATCTTCTTTTATCATTTGAAGATTAATACCTAACGAAATTAAAGCATCTGCAACTTCATTAGCACCATCTCGCAATATTCCTAAAAAAAGATGCTCTGTTCCAATGTAATCATTTCCTAGTCTTATTGCTTCTTCTTTGCTATACGAAAGTACTGTTTTTATTTTTTCTGAAAATTTTGAATCCATATCTTTTTTAGGATTTTAAGGTCTTCGACCTAATTTAATATTGACTCATTGAGCCTTTTTATGTTGCTTACGCACTAAGGTCTTCGTTTTATTTAGTGTGGCTTATGCATTTTTATAAATTGCTATCATGTAACCAATTGTACAAAAATAAATGCCAAATAATTTTTGTAAGACTACTATATATATTATGTTGTATTCAGTCTTCAGTCCTTAGTCTTCATAATATGTAGACTGAAAACTGCCAACTGAAAAGTCCATAGACTATCATACTGATTTTACCAAATATCCTACCAAATAATTTTAGTTTGGTTATTATTCTTCAAAAATATATTTGTTTTACTAAAGTGTTTGCAACCCAAAAAACCACGATATGCCGATAGTGGCGATGGGTGTGTCGATTTAAGCACATTATGTTTTGTTGTATCTATAACAGTTCCTTTTCGTTGTGCATAAGAACCCCAAAGTAAAAAAACAATATTTTCTTTTTTATCCGAAATAGCTTTAATTACTGCATCAGTAAAATTTTCCCAACCTTTGTTTTGATGCGAGCCTGCCATACTGGCTCTTACTGTCAATGTGGCATTGAGAAGTAGTACACCTTGTTTTGCCCACCTTTCTAAGTCGCCATTATCAGGGATTTCAGTTCCAATATCAGATTTTATTTCTTTAAAAATATTTAATAATGAGGGTGGTTTTTTTACATTTTCTCTAACCGAAAAACACAATCCATTAGCTTGTCCTTTTCCATGATAAGGGTCTTGTCCGATAATTACAACTTTCACTTTGTCAAAACTACACATATCAAAAGCTCTAAGTATCTCTTTTCCTGGTGGATATATTGTATTATTAGTATACTCCTGCTTTACAAAAGAAACAAGTTTAGTAAAATATTCTTTTTTAAATTCATCTTTTAGTTGTTCTTTCCAAGTATTTTCAATTTGTATGTTCATAGTTATACTTTAAAAGGTTCAATTATTCAATGATACAAAATATTGAATAATAAGGCTACACGTATAGTATTGGACATTATTTTATTTTTTGACAGGATTAACAGGATTGATTTTTATCCTGTTACGAAATACCTGATAAACAAGACTGTCCAACTTCTGACGGGTAGCCAATAATAACATATAAAGATTTAATAAAAGTAAAATTCTTAATCTAATTTAGTATAAGTACTGTTACAAATTTTTTTTGACATTTACTTATTCATAACTTCCTGATTAAATTACTTTTATACTAACACGTAAGCAACTATAAAAAGGTTGAAGACCTCTTAATCATTATATTTTATCCACTTCCAAAGTTCTTTGTATGAAACTTTTTTGCCATACATCAGTATACCAGTTCTGTATATTTTTGCTGCCAGCCATGTTGTACCAATAAATGTAATAATCAACAAAAACATTGACAATAAAAGCTCCCATAGTGGAACATCAAACATTATTCTAATCATCATAATTATTGGTGAAGTAAAAGGTATTATCGAAAACCAAAATGCTATTTGACCATCAGGGTTTTCAAGAATTGGTTGTGCGAGTACAAATGCCAAAATAAGGGGAATTGTTATTGGTAACATAAATTGTTGGGTATCTGCTTCATTATCAACAGCACTTCCTATTGCAGCAAAAAGCGAAGCATATAACAAATATCCTCCTATAAAATAAAATAAAAATGCAAATAACATTGTAGCATATGGCAAATCATTTACCGATGAAAAAATATCATCAATCATTTGGGTTTTGTTATCAAGTTTCAAATCTTTCATTTCGTTTTCGGGCATAATATTTGTCATATTTTTTTCGTTGTATGCCATGGTTTTATCTCCTATCAATGATTGAGATGCGATTAAAATCAAACTTGTAAAAATAACCCAAAAAACAACTTGAGTTAGTGCAACAAGTGCAATTCCAAGTATTTTTCCCATCATAAGTTGAAATGGTTTTACCGATGAAATCATTATTTCAATAATCCGACTTGTTTTTTCTTCGATTACTCCACGCATTACTTGTGCACCATATATAAAAATAAACATATATATAAGTATAGCTCCAATATATCCAATTACCATTATCATTTCGGTAGAGCTTTGTTTTTCTTTACCATCATCGGTCAATTTTATTGTTCTTATGCTTATACTTGATTTTGCTTTTTTAATATCAGCCTCATTAATTCCCAACTCTTTAAACTTTTCGCTTTCAAGTTTTTTTTCGATTTCAGAAGAGATATGTCTTTTTATTTCCATATTTGTTTGTTTGTATGAAAAAATTTGTACTCTTTCCTCTCCAATCGAATCAGGTATAAATAATACTGAATTATATTCACTATCTTTAAGTGTTGATTTTAGCTCATCAATTGTTTTGTTTTCAACAAATTCAAATTTAAGTTTCTTTTTATCTTTAATAAAACCTTTAAATTTGTGAGTTTTATCAATTACAGCAATTGTTTTATCATTATCGTCCTCGTTTATTGACATTACCAAAACCGGTACTATTACTAATGCAGCCATTAATATTGGAGCAAGAAGGGTCATAATTATAAATGATTTTTTTCTTACTCTACTTATGTATTCTCGTTTTAAAATAAGAGATATTTTATTCATTTTTAGTTTTATTTTTTAGTTCGATGAAATGGTTTCTTTTTTATTTTCTTCAACAACTCGTATAAAAATATCGTTCATACTTGGTATTACTTCTTTGAATGATATTATGTTACCAAATTGCATAAGCTTTGTTATTATTTGGTTTGTAGGAATTTGTTTTAACAACTTTATTTTAACATTATAGTTGTTTTTATTTTTGCTAACACTTAGTATTTTATAATCGGCTGTTAATGTGGCTGCTAACTTATTAAATTTTTCTAAAAAACAAATTTCATAAATATTAGATTTGTATTCTTGTTTAATATCATTAATTTGACCATCAAGTATTTTCTTCGAGTTATTTATTAATGCAATATTATCACATAATTCTTCAACTGATTCCATATTATGAGTCGAAAAAATTATTGTGCTTCCTTCATTTTTAATATTTAGAATTTCTTTTTTTAATAATTTTGTATTTATTGGGTCAAAACCACTAAATGGTTCATCAAAAATCAATAATTTTGGTTTATGCAAAATGGTTATTATAAATTGTATTTTTTGTTGCATTCCTTTCGATAGTTCTTCAACTTTTTTGTTCCACCAATCCTGAATTTCAAACTTCTCGAACCAATGTTTTAATCCAATCAATGCTTCTTTTTTTGATAAGCCTTTTAGTTGGGTTAAATAAAGAGCCTGTTCGCCAACTTTCATTTTTTTGTATAAGCCACGTTCTTCAGGCAAATAACCAATTAGTTCGGTATGCTTTTGTTTAAGTTTCTCTCCATTGAATATCACAGTTCCGCTATCGGGAGCTGTTATATTGTTTATTATTCTTATCAGAGTTGTTTTTCCTGCACCATTTGGTCCTAACAAACCAAATATTTTACCCTCTGGAACATTTATACTAACATTATCAAGTGCTGTATGATTTGCAAAATTTTTTACAATGTTTTCGGTATGAAAAAAATCCATATTTTTAAAATAAATTTAAATTTAAGGTCTTCGACCTATTTTAATATTGCTTACGCATATATATATTCAGTTGTATTTCAATAAATAAGCTTTATACAAAAATAGATAAAAAATTTGGCTACCCGTCAGAAGTTGGACAGTCTTGTTTATCAGGTATTTCATAACAGGATAAAAATCAATCCTGTTAATCCTGTAAATCCTGTCAAAAAATAAAATAATGTCCAATACTATACGTGTAGCCAAAAATTTTATAAGTTTGCTTATTATTTTTTTAGCAAAGGTAAAATAAAAAAACATTAAATATTAATTTTGTAGTATTTTTCATATTTATAAATAAACGGCTTTATTATCATGTTTTTGTATAGTTATTTGTAAACTCTGACCTCAAAAATATTTTCAGTAAAAAGCGTTTTAAAAATTCAAAAGTAACACAAGAATTTTCACTTGTGAAACATACCAAGTTTTTCATAAAAAACTATTCCTACCCTTTCAATATGCTCAATCAAGTTTTTATTATCTATATTGCTAAAAATTGATATGTCAAACATATAAGGCAAGTAAAGTTCTTCGAGTTCGTCCATTAATGGATAAATTGAATTATTAAGAGTTAAATCTTTTCCTATCAAAGTTATATCAATATCAGACCCTTCATAATAATTTCCTTTCGCTCGTGAACCATATAAAATTACTTTTTTAATGTTTTCAAATTTTGAAAATGTAGCTTTTATATCATTAAAACTTTTATTATCCAATCCAAACATGCTTATAGTTTTCTTTTAATTCGTTCGTTTTCCATTGTTTTTTTTAATTCCAAAAAAGCATCGTAATAATTATTTATTATTTCATGAAAAATTTCATTTACAGTTTCTTCATTATAGGTATGTACAGTTTTATTTCTACTTTTAATAGTTTGCATAAAAATTTTCCCATCAGTAATTAAACCTCTGTTAAAAGCTATTCTAAAAGCATCTCTACTTCCCTGTATATCTGTTTCTCCAATATATTCATAAAAATTTTTTATAGTTTGCCAAGCCAACTCTTGAGTATATTCAAAACGTTGAATTAAACCTTCTTTTTCTAAATCTGACAATGTCTTTTTTTTTGCATAATTTACACCATTCTCTAATTGTTGAAAGGCTTTTTTATAATTTTCAAATCTTTGTATCCATCTAATATCTTTATTCATATTTAATCGTAGTTTGATTTTATTCAGCAAAGGTAAAACAAAAAAACAATATATATTAATTTTGCTATATTTTTCAGATTAAAATTTTCCAAGCTTATTTTGAAGAAAAAAAAAGTTTTTTAAAAAAAAGCACAATGTTTTACAACATATATGCTAATTGAGTTAAAATATATATATATCACATATTAAGATATATAAATCCATTCTAAGATTTTTCAATACCAACTATATACAAAAAAATGAATATTTTTTAAAAAAAAAACTAAAAAAAGTTGAATGGAATATATTTTTTTATACATTTGTGCCAGGGTAAGTCTTATACGGTCAGCTCCTGCTGAATCCCCCCAGATCTTGACGGAAGCAAGGGTAGGCAGTTGTAGCGGCGCGATATAAGTAGCTTGCCCTTTTTTTATTGTAAAAAAGGGAAGCATAAAAAGATTAGGCTTTTCGAGCCTTTTAAGGTTGCATACACCTAAATAGATTTATTATTATTGATTATCAGTTAATTAAAAAGCAAAAATAAATTTGTGCGTAAATAAACTTGGTGAACCAAAGATTATAAGTACATATATATATTATTATGAAATTTTTTATTGATACAGCAAATATTAAGCAAATAAAAGAAGCTAATGACTTAGGTGTTTTAGATGGAGTAACTACAAATCCATCTTTGATGGCAAAGGAAGGCATCAAAGGCAAAAACAATATTCATAATCATTATAAGTCAATATGCGAAATAGTTGATGGCGATGTTAGTGCTGAAGTTATCTCAACAGATTATAAAGGAATTATAAAAGAAGGAGAAGAGTTAGCTGCACTTCACCCAAGAATAGTTGTAAAAGTACCCATTATAAAAGAAGGTATTAAGGCTATTAAGTATTTTTCGAACAAAGGAATAAAAACAAATTGTACACTTGTTTTTTCTCCAGGACAAGCATTATTAGCAGCAAAAGCAGGAGCTACATATGTTTCACCATTTATTGGTCGTATTGATGATATTGCATCAGATGGAGTTAAACTTATAGAGCAAATTGTTGAAATATATAATTTTTATGGGTTTAATACTCAGGTGCTTGCTGCTTCAATTAGGCATACAATGCATATAATACAATGTGTAGAAGCTGGTGCTGATGTAGCTACATGTCCTCTTGATGCAATTATGGGTTTACTAAATCATCCTTTGACTGACATTGGACTTGAAAAATTTTTATCAGACTATAATAAACTTAATAAGGTTTAATAAATTTATTAATAAATAAGTAGTCTTACAAAAGTTTTTCGACAGTTAGTTTCATGCAATTAGATATATGACAGTAGTTTATAAAAACATGTAAGACATATTAAGTAGGTAGAAGATTTTACAAGCTTAATTTAGGACACTTTTAAAAAAAATGAATTTTTTGTTAATTTGAAAATTTATAAGCCTCATTTACAATAGTAAACTCTGGTTTTAATTTCCATAATTATAAATTCAAATTTTTTAGGAGTGTTTTTTTATGATAGATATAAGTAAGGTCTTCGACCTATTTAATGTGGCTTACGCATTCTTACAAACAACAGTTATATAGTTAATTGTACAAAAACAAATGCCGAAAAATTTTTGTAAGACTACTTAGAACAGTTTAAGTTATCCACAATTTTTTTGTAAGTTTAATTATCTGATCAAGATAATTTTTAGACAAACCGAGTTTGTCTGCTATTTGTAAGCACAAATCATATTCTTTGTCGTGTACATGCCCATCAATCATTGCCATAAAAACAATATCAGCCAATTGGTCTTCTTTATTCTCTTGGTTTATAGGTACCATAAAAATTAGCTTTTCAGCTGAATTTATAATTTCTTTCACTTCATTATTAGGTAGACCTATCTCCTCAGCTTTTTCAAGCAAAAAATCATTTTCAATTTCGTCTAAAACACCATCAGCAAAAGCAACAGCTACCAAATTTTTAAAATGTTCTATTTTTACTTTTCTATTTTTTTTTATATTCATTTTTTTATTCTTATTTTGTTAATTAAGGTCTTCGACTGGGGTGTTAATAATCAATAAATTTGTATCATGCAAATTTTATTCTTACATCTAAAATTTGTTAAAGAAACCTTATTTTTGAATTTTTAAACCTTAATAGAAATTAAAATGATGAAAATTTTAAACCTTATTACCTTATTAAAATCTCTGTTAATAAGGTAATAAGGTTTGTAAACAAGGCATATTTTGGTTTCTACTAATTCTACTTTACGAACTTAAAACTATTTGATAATTAAACTATTAAATCATT
>JAOZVK010000183.1 GCA_029938185.1 Bacteroidales bacterium
AAAATAAATTAAATGCTAAACATCTTATTTTTAGCATTATTTAAGTTCGTAAAGTTGAATTAGTTAGTGATTTTTATATCATATCTTTAACCACAGAGTAAAATTTCACAGAGTGTCTTGTCCGACTTTATGTGGGTAGCTAATTTTTGAAAGTATGCAAACACTATCAAGCCACAACAGAAAATTCAAAAATGATATTTTTTGTTGGTTCTGGAGTTCTGAAATTTATCATGTTTTATTAAAAAAAAAAATGCTGTTTTTTTCATAAAGTTCCAATAAACATTTTTTTTTGTATCTTTGTATTAGTTTTAATAAAAAATTACTATTATGAAATTTGTAGATATTAAAAACGACATTGCATTTCGTAAGATTTTCGGAAACGATAAAAAGACAGAAATAATAATTTCTTTCATAAATGCGATACTTGACTTACCGCAAGAAGAAAAAATTATAAGAGTAGATATGAATCCCACATATCAACTACCTGTAATTAAAAATCTTAAATCCTCAATACTTGATGTTAGAGTAACAGACCAAAATAAACACTCTTATATTGTAGAAATGCAAGTTGAGGAAAAAGCTGGTTTTGATAAAAGGCTTCAATACTACACATCTAAACGCTATGTTTCTCAAATCAATAGAGGAGAAGATTATCCCAAATTAAAAAAAGTTATTTTAATAGCAATTTTAGATTATAATTTTACTAACAGCAAAGACTATATTAGCAAGCATTTGATATTAGACTCTAAAACTTATGAACATTCATTAAAAGATTTCGACTATAATTTTGTAGAGCTTAAAAAATTCAACAAAAAATTAGATGATATAACAACACTTTCCGATAAGTGGATATATTTTTTAAAACATTCCAATAAGTTAGATAAAATTCCTATTCATATAAAAGATAAAGGATTGTTCCAAGCATATTTGGATGCAAATATACACTCTTGGTCAAAAAAGGAACTCGACATGTACGATTATGCTTCAATGCGTAAACAAGACGAACGAGGTAAATTTACTTTTGTATATATGAAAGGTGAAAAAGCTGGAATCAAACAAGGAATAGAACAAGGAATAGAACAAGGAATAGAACAAGGAATAGAACAAGGAATAGAACAAGAAAAAGTAAATAGTAAAAATATAATAAAACAAGCAGAAGAAAGCGAAAAACAAGCCAATTTAAAAACAAAAATAGTAATACTTTTTTACGCTGAAAAAAAAAGTAAAGAAGAAATTTCTGTTATACTGAAAATTAGTATTACAGAAATAGAGAAAATAATGGAAACAGATTAGGAAGTGACGAATTATAAATTATGAATTGGTTTACACCTAATATAAGTATCTTACAAAAAATAAAACAGAAAGTTGTTTTTTAACAATTCGTAAAGTTTACATACATTCTATACTCTAAATGGTACAATTATTCAATGATACAATGGTTCAATACTTTGATTAATAATTGATAACAGTTTGTTAATATTAAAACTATAACCGTTTAGAATATAAGTACCCATACAAAACTTTTTCACACATTTATATTTCTTTAATCTATTGATTTGTTGTCATATAATTGTATCATTGAACCATTGAATAATTGAACCATTTTTTTTGTTCAATTTGACGCTTTTTGTGAGTTCTGAGCTCCTATCCTAAAAATAAAAATATAATTTTAGTACTTTCAGTATAGAATTAATTATATTTGACATTTCCTATACAAATAACATTTTATCTAATAAATTTAAACAAAAAAAAATTAATATGAGTCTAAAAAATCGTTTAATATTAATGAACTTTCTTCAGTTTTTTATATGGGGTTCATGGTTAATAACAATAAGTGGATATTGGTTTCAAACAAAACAATGGTCGGGTACAGAGTTTGGTGCAATATTTTCGACAATGGGAATTGCATCATTATTTATGCCAGCAATAGCTGGTATTATTGCAGATAGGTGGCTCAATGCCGAAAAACTATTAGGTATATTTCATATATTTGGTGCAGTAATGCTATTTATATTACCACAAGCTAATTCTCCATCTATGATGTTTTGGCTAATGCTCTTGAATATGATTTTTTATATGCCAACGATTGCATTATCAATAACAGTTTCATATTCAGCTATGAAAAAATCGAATATGAATATTGTTAAAGAATATCCAACAATAAGAGTTTACGGTACAATAGGTTTTATTGTAGCAATGTGGATAGTTAGTTTATTAAAATTAGAAACATCGGCAGCTCAATTTTATGTAGCATCAATTGCATCAGTATTTCTTGGTATTTATTCGTTTAGTTTACCAAAATGTGAAATAAAAAAACAGATAGAAGAAAAATCATTTATAAACTCATTGGGACTTAATGCTTTCTCATTATTAAAAAACAAAAAAATGGCTATTTTCTTTGTTTTCTCAATGCTACTTGGTGCATCACTACAATTGACAAATATGTATGGAGATACATTTTTACATGATTTTGCAAAAGTAGATGCTTACAAAGACCTAATTGCTGTAAAATTCCCCGCAATTATAATGTCTATCTCTCAAATTTCTGAAACTTTATTTATACTTACAATTCCATTTTTTCTTAAAAAATTTGGGATAAAAAAGGTAATGCTTTTTAGTATGATTGCATGGGTTTTGCGTTTTGGGCTTTTTGGATATGGCGATCCTGCAGGTGGACTATGGATGATTATACTTTCGTGTATTGTATACGGTATGGCATTTGATTTCTTTAATATATCTGGCTCATTATATGTCGAAATAGAAAGCGATTC
Source organism: Bacteroidales bacterium (assembly GCA_029938185.1). Classification (GTDB taxonomy): domain Bacteria; phylum Bacteroidota; class Bacteroidia; order Bacteroidales; family JAOZVK01; genus JAOZVK01. Next base: position 2,772 of record JAOZVK010000183.1, read on the forward strand.
AAGCATTAGAGCAAGTTCTCAAGGGCTTTTTATGATGATGACAAATGGTTTTGGAGCAATTTTGGGTAGCTGGACTAGTGGAATTATTATAGACAATTTTTTTGTATCAAAAGCTGGAGCTATTGAATGGCAAGGAGTTTGGTTCACATTTGCAGCTTATTCGTTAGTTGTGGCTATCGTTTTCGCAATTATATTTAAACACAAACATGACCCCAAAGCTATTGAAAGTTTTCAACACTAAGGTCTTAGACCTTTTTATAGTTGCTTACGCATTAGTACAAAGATAATTTAATAAGTAAGTCTTCGACCTATTTTATGTGGCTTACTTATTCTATTAATATTCTAACAATATGTAAATTAACAAAATATAAATGCTGAAAAACTTTTGTATGACTAATTATATCATAAATGAAGTTTAATTTTTTAAAAAAAAAATATGGAAAGGAATTACTAATTGACCTCGGACAGATTAGTAAAAATGAGAAATTTATAACTAATGATACGCCATTTTTTATTTCTTTTTACGAAATATTCTTTATTATAGAAGGCTCTGGAAAATTCAAGCTTGATAACGAGATTATACCTTTTCAGCGAGGTTCCATTTTACTGTTACCACCAAATAAATGGCGACAATGGTATAAGACTAATAAGCCATTTGATGGGTTTTATCTAATTTTTGAAGAAGAATTTTTTTCCAGTTTTTTTAACGATACACTATATCTTTATCGTTTTCCCTTTTTTTATAACACAAGTACTCCTTCATATATTCAATTTTCCGAAAATGAATTTGAAAATATACTTAGAAAACTCAAAGAGATTAAAGAAGAAATCCAAAATTTAAAACCAGATAGCGAACATTTGCTTCGTGCCTTATTATATTACTTGCTAATCAAACTCAACAGAAGCTATCCACAAGATAAAAGCTCTAACAAAAATCATTATAGAGAAAACACTATATTGAAATTTAGAAAACTCTTAGAAGAAAATATTAAAAGGAAACAACGAGTTAGTGATTATGCCTCTTTGCTAAAAGTTAGTAAATCACATCTTAATAAACTCATGAAAGTCTATTTCGGAAAAAGCTGTTCTGTAATTATAAAAGAACAATTAATAATTGAAATCAAAAGAATGCTGCTTTTTTCTGACAAAAGTATTGCAGAGATAAGTTACGAACTTAATTTTTCAGAACCTTCAAATTTCAATCGCTTTTTTCAAAATATAATGAAAATTACCCCAAACGATTACCGACTTCAAAATGACAACTCATAAGCTGTTTTGATAATAATACTACTTTGAATTTTTATTATTTTTGCATTACCAGTTTTAGTAATCAAAACAGGCGGTGATGTAAATTTATAAAAATGCTTAAGCCACATTAAATTAGGTAGAAGATCTTAAAATGAAAAAAACGTATTTATTAATTATACTTTACGAACTTAAAAGATACTAAAAATAAGAGGTTTAGCATTCAATTCATTTTACATATCATATTTTTTACATCATATCTCTTATTAATCAATTAAAATTTTAACAAATGAGAAAAATATCATTAGTTTTTGTTATTGCGTTTTTAGCTTTTGCAATAATTTTTACAGCATGTAAAAAAGATAAGCTAACAGATGAAGAAGAAAAAGTATCAGGGAGTTGGGAATATTTAGGAAGTCCCAGTTTTACAACTGGAAATCCAGGTGGTAAAAATGCCGAAATAAAACTAAAAAACGGTGTATTGTATATTGCTTATCAAGAAATAGGAAGTCCTAATGTTGATATTAACTATTTCCATGTGCAGAAATTTGAAAATGGACAATGGATTTCGCTAACAGACAAAGAACTTGTAGGATATTCAGGAATGAATATGGATCCGTCCATTGAAATTGATGACAATGGGAATGTATATATCTCATTTTCAGCCTCGGTAGATAATCCTAATCCAAACCAAAACTTTAGCACTCCTTTAACTGTTTTCAAATACGATGGAAGTTCTTGGAACCAATTAGGAGGAATATTATCTGAGGAAACTCATGGTAGCGACCTTGCAATTTCTCCCAATGGTGATTTATTCTGCACTTATGCTAGTGCCCACTCTGAAGGAAGTATGTGGGACGAAGTAGATTTATATACAAAAAAATGGAACGGAACAGCTTGGGAAGATTTTGGTATAAAAACTGACCAAACTGATGATTTTGCAGAAACAATTGCAGACAACGATAAGGTATATAATTTAACAAAAAAAAAGGGTGCTATTGCCCTTTACAGTAATGCTGGAAATAACTGGTACTGGGCAGCTGCAGATATCCCTAATGGTGGAGATATATCTTCAATGCAAAAAAACATATTATTTGATAACGAACAAAATATTTATGTAACTGCTCAGTTTGTGTTAGGAACAGGAGAAGGTAGAGAAAATGCTGTTTATAAACTCAAAAAAGGAGAAAGGAACTGGGAACAAATTGGCGATGCGGTAAGATATTCTGTAAATTATGTATCACTTGCTATTTCGCCTGATAATGAGTTATATATGGGCTACATTGAAATAGACCCACTTGCTTATGTTCATCATGAAAACCACGACCAATACAATGAAGCTACAAGTGTGGATAGTAAATTTACTGTTCGTAAATTTGATGGTGAAAATTGGATAGTAATTGGACAGCAAGGTTTTGCAAGTAGAGGCATTGTGCAACCTAAAATTGTTGCCGATAATGATAAAGTTTATGCTATGTTTAGAGAGCATGATACTAAACAATACTCTGTAATGGTATTTGAATTGTAAAAGGTACAGTTCGATTTTGTACTCACTGGTGGTATTGATTTTTAGTAAATTATGTTATTTGAAAATTTTGGCTACCAGTTTTAAGTTAGCAGCTTTTTAACCGCTAAGTTATACAAAATTTGACGCAAAGTTTTGCAAAATTTCGCAAAGCTTTGCTAATCTTTACTTTAATTCCAAAACTCACAAAAACAGTTCTTTTTTTTAAAAACAATCGCAAGTAATAAGGAAATTGCGAATTATAAATTACGAATTGGTTTACACCTAAATATAAGTATTTTACAAAAAATAAATCTAAAAATTATTTTTTAACGATTCCTTAGCCTGTAATTCATACAAGGCTTTTAGCTATTTGCTGTTAGCTAACAATTTATAAAAATATCTGTAAAATTTAAATTTTTACACCTGCCTTTTAAAGGCTAATAGCCAATTGCTAAAAGCCCTAATTAAGTATTATTACAAATTTTTTTTGACATTTACCTATTTATAACTTCCTGATTAAATTGTCTTTGTACTAATACGTAAGCAACTATAAATAGGTCAAAGACCTTAGTATGTTTTTGTCATAGATTCAGGTACACACAATATATAATCTGCTTTTCCTAAATGTTTATCATCAGGTTTATCAATATTTTTTTGTGTAACAGTTGTTATTGTTAATATTTTAAGTTTAGGATTAGCTTTTTTCAGATACCAAACTATCCCCTCGTGTTTGTCGGAATGATATGAGCCATTATAGTGTAAAAATAGTTTGCCTTTTTTCCAATGTTTTAAAATAAAATGCGACATAGTAGCATCTTTTATAGCTTGCGATTTAGGGAAATTTTGTATATCATTTGCTTTTTTACCCATCATTGCACCCATTTTCAACATTTCTTTGTAGCATGAAACTTCGGAGTCATAAATTATTGGTAATGTAGCTATATATTTTTTTGCTTCGGAACTTAAAGATTTTATTCCTTCAAATCCTTTTTTATAAACAATACTTGCATACCTTCGCGGAATATTAGTTGCTATAAATTTTAGATTGTTCTTTTTTGCAAATTCAACAAGGGGTTTATAATCTGTTTTATAGTTGTTCCATAATCTAATTTCTTTTTCAAAACTCTTTTTAGATATTTTACTTGCTAAATACTCATCCATTATTAATTGATTATCAGCTTCAAACATTTCGGCTCCAAGTAACAAGTCCTTTTTTTTGTGTTCAAATAAGTCTTTGGTTATTTCAATCTCCAACCAATGACTGATAGTATTGTTATGCAATTCGCCAAAAAAAACAATATCAGCATCTTTCAGCTTTTTAATCATATTTTTATACTTCACCTCTTTGCCTTTTGTATTAAAAAGCTTATATGCAGGCTTATCGCTTCGGAAACTCATAAGTATTACAGAAATAAAAATAATTAATAAAAATCTATTTTTCATTTTATATCAAGTTTTATTTTATATTATAAATGCTATTTTTTTAATAGCAACAAAGGTAGCTAATATTACGTTCTATAAATAATTTTTTTAGTTTTTCAAAATTATTTACACATAAATTATTTAGGCGTAAGTAACATAAAAATATTTTTAAATACATTTTATCAAATTATAAAAAAATGAGAATATTAAACATATTTATATTTATATCAATATTTGGTATTGTTTCAATTACTAAGGGGCAAAAAAATATATCATTTAAATTATTAAGTATTACCACTAATCAATTTGAAAATAGAAACTCCTCTATATATAAATCAAAATTAACTGATAATGGAAAATTCACATTTGAACCAGGAATTTTATTTACCTATGAAGTATACGCAAATCAAAATTCTGCTTTAAAAATAAATCAAGCATTATACAACGACCGTTGTTCAAAGCTTGCTGGTTTTTCGCAAATACTTGTAAAATTTCGATTAGGCAGAATATGGAAACACTCATTTTCTATTGGAATTGGACCTATATTACATTATAGAAAAGACTGGTCGGATATTGAAGGGTATCAAGACGAAAATTTGTATAAAGTATGGAGCGATTGGCAACAACGATTTTCTTGGATTAGTGGAGAGTTTGAGTATGATTTTTATTTAAACAAAAAAGGCGATTTATCTATATCTATTAATCATATTCATGCCGAAGGAATATCATTAGCAATAGGTTACAGGCATTGGATTAGCAAAAAATCTAAAAAGAAAAGGGGCTGTGTTTCTTGTCCATTGTTCAAATAAAATTTAATAAATAAAATTTGTCTCTTTGAATCTTTTTACCTTGCTTACACCTAAAAAATTTTTACTATAATTGATTACCAGTTAATTAAAAAGCAAAAATAAATTTGTGCGTAAATAAACTCGGTGAACCCAAAATTTTTATTTAATTTCGTGTTTTATATTAGCGAAAAATCAAAAATTCCGCATATTAAGGTAACAAGTCATAAGTTTCTTTAGCATTATTTAGACAAGATTTACAGGATTTACATGTTTTAAATATCCTGTTAATCATGTAAATCCTGTCAAATTATTACATTTATAAACTTAAGCAATTTACAAAAATGCGTAAACTATATTAAATAGGTCGAAGACCTTAATTACATAAAAATGAATATTGATAGTTTTCCATCGAAATTATTGGATAAAGCCGTAAATGAGTTTTCTAAACTTCCTGGAATAGGAAAAAAAACAGCCTTGCGTTTAGTTCTGCATTTATTAAAACAAACAAACGAAGAGGTTTATACTTTTGGAAATTCAATTATTGAATTAAAAGAAAAGGTAAAACATTGTAAAAAATGTAATAATATTTCGGACGAAGATATTTGTAATATTTGCTCAAACAAGAAGCGAAATCAGTTAATTGTTTGTGTTGTTGAAAACATAAAAGATGTGATGGCTATCGAAAATACGCAACAGTTCAAAGGTTTATATCATGTTTTAGGAGGAATTATTTCGCCAATGGACGGTATTGGTCCAAGTGATTTAAAAATTGATTCGTTAATAAACAAAGTTGAAAATGATGATATATCTGAGCTTATTTTAGCTCTAAGCACAACAATGGAAGGTGATGCTACAAATTATTATATTTTCAAAAAACTAAAACAATATAACATAAAAATATCAATCCTTGCAAGAGGAGTTGCTTTTGGCGACGAACTGCAATATGCCGATGAACTAACACTTGGTAGATCAATAATTAATAGAACTATTTATGAACAATAAGGTCTTCGACCTTTTTATATATTGTTATACTTTCAATGGTTCAATTATTCAATGATACAATGGTACAAAATATTGAATAATAACATATAAAGATTTAATAAAAGTAAAGTTCTTAAGATAATTTAGTATATATGCATAAAGCCGTAAACAGTAATTACGAAATGATTCACACCTTAAAATTCAGTTATTTATAAAAAACGTTGTTAAAAAAAACAAATTTTTACAACATAATAGTATATTATTAATCAACATCTTAAAATGAAATTTGTAAAAGCAAAAAAAGGATTAGGACAACATTTTTTAAATGATATTTCTATTGCTAAAGAAATAAGTCAAAGTATAGATACTGATATTTATACAAAAAAAACAATATGTCTCGAAATTGGTCCCGGAATGGGAGTTTTAACTCAATTTCTTATTACTAATAAAAACATTGATTTTCATGCAATTGAAATAGACGAGGAGTCTACAAGCTATTTAATAAAAAAATATCCTGAAATTGAAGCAAATTTAATATATGATGATTTTTTAAAATTTAGATTATCCGAAAATTTTAATGAAAATCTTATAGTTATCGGAAATTTTCCGTACAATATATCAAGCCAAATATTATTCAAGTTACTTGAAAACAAACAGATTGTTTCACAAATAGTATGTATGCTGCAAAAAGAAGTTGCTGAAAGAATAACAAGTCCTCCTGGCAAAAAAAAATATGGAATACTTAGCGTATTTTTACAAGCCTACTACAAAACCGAATATTTATTTACTGTTGACGAAACTGCATTTACTCCTCCTCCTAGAGTAAAATCGGCAGTAATACGGCTCGTTCGTAATGACACAAAAAAGCTTGATTGTGACGAATCTATGTTTTATAGAGTTATTAAAACTACGTTTAATCAAAGACGCAAAACAATTCGTAATTCACTAAAACCAATTATAAATGATAAACGTTTCAATGATGAAATACTTTCAAAACGCCCCGAACAATTAAGCGTAAAAGAATTTGTGTATTTGACAAATATTGTTTCAGAGTTTAAAGGTCTTTGACCAATTTAATGTGGCTTACGCATTCTTTTAATGCTCTAATAACATGCAATTTAACAAAATGTAAATGTCGAAAAACTTTTGTAAGACTACTTAGTTTTTTAACATTCAACATTATTACTTTAGGTATTTATATCTTATTACAGTAGCTTCAGAACTCACAAAAAGCGTCAAATTGAACAAAAACAATGGCAAATTAAAATG
>JAOZVK010000184.1 GCA_029938185.1 Bacteroidales bacterium
AAACAATGAAATAATTAAGTATAAAAAAGGAACAAAAAATGCATGATTTTTCAGGACTAAAAACCCCCAATTATTAACACCCCAGTCACAGACCATTAAAATAGCATTTAATACTAAAATTTTAAGAACCTTAAATTTTTTACAAATGACCAAGTTTAGAATAATATTTTATTTAATATTTATTTTTTCTCTAAGCCAAGATATATATTCGCAAGAGCCAGTTAAACGTTCTTCTAAAACATTAACAATATTTGGTAATCAATTTTATATACATATTATAAAAAAAAATGAAACTTTATTTGCTATTAGTAAAGCCTATAATGTATCAGAAAAAGAAATTTCTATTGCAAACCCTGATTTGTTTAATGGTATTGTTGTAGGACAAGTATTGAAAATTCCCATAATACAAGGACAAAATGCAAACGATGAAGAAATAGATATTGGAGAGAAGTTTACTTATATTAAAGTAGGAAAAGGCTTGACTTTGTATTCATTAAGTAAAAAATATAAACTAACCGAAAGTGAGATAATTTATTATAACCCGCAGGTTAAATATGGTTTAAAAACTGGTCAAGTACTTAAAATTCCAGGTTTTTCTGTTTCTTTTCAAAGCGAAGATGAAAGTTTTATATATCATAAAGTAAAAAAGAAACAAACACTATTTTCTCTTGCACAGAGATATGATGTTTCTATCGAAAAAATTATAAAGTACAATACCGAATTGAAAAACGGTTTGAAAGAAGGAAAAGTAATTCGTATTCCAAAATCACAATTTACTATTACAGATACTTTGCTTATTGAATATCCGCCTGTTGATATTGTACAAAATATTAAAAATAGTCCTTTATTTTTTAGAGATAAAAGCTGTGTCGAATGTGACAAATTTGTATATAATAAAGATAAAACTTTTAAAATAGCCATTTTTTTACCTTTATATATAGAGCATAATTATAATAGAAGTTTCTCAAAAGAAATGAAATTTTATAATGGTTCTAAACGATTTATTGAATTTTATGAAGGTATTTTGTTAGCAATAAATGCAATGAAAGCAAAAGGCATATCAGTTGAATTAAATGTTTATGATACTGAAAAAAGTAGGTCTAAAGTAAAAGAAATTTTGAATAGAAAAGAACTATTATCGGTTGATTTAATTATAGGTCCTGTATATTTTGATAATATTAAACTTGTAAGTAATTTTGCAAAAAAACACAGAATTAATATTGTTTCGCCATTGTCGCAAAATAATGAATTATTAAAATATAATCCTTTCGTTTTTCAAGTTATTCCATCGCAAGCAGTAAGAGTTGAAAGAACATCTCATTTTTTGGCTAAAATGTATGATAAAAGTATTGTGCTTGTGCATAATGGTACTTTTACAGAAAAAAAACTTATTGATACGTATAAGCTGAAACTAGTAAAATCCTTTTCTTTTTATAATAATATAGAAAAGATAGTATTTAAACAAATTAACTATAAAGTAAATGGTATCAGTGGAGTAGAAGATGCTCTATCTGTTGGATTAGAAAACATTGTTATTATTCCATCTACTGATGAGGTATTTGTGAGTTCTATAATTGATAAATTAAAAACATTATCAAAAAATTATAAAATTCATTTGTATGGAATGTCTACTTGGGAACGTTTTAGAAATATTGATCTTACGCATATTCAAAAACTTGATATTCATTATTCATCAGTTGCATATATAAATTATAAAAATTGGTGGGTTAAAAATTTTATTAAAAAATATAGAGAGGCATATGAATACGAACCAAGTGCTTATAGTTTTCTGGGATATGATGTACTAACATATTTTGTAAGTGTAATGAAAGAATACGGAAAGTATTTTCAATTTTGTATCGACAAGAAAAACTCGAAAATAAAGAACATAGGACTACGCAATGAGTTTAAATTTAAACGTATAAGTAGATACGGAGGGTTTGAAAACAATGGAGTATTTATTCTTAAATATGATGATAAGTTTAATCTAAAAAAATTATCAAAATAAAGGTTTTCTACCTATTTAATATTGCTTATTTATGATAAAAATCAACAAGATAACCCTGAAATTTACGTATATTTAGGACACTATTATTTTCAAATATTAAATATTGTCCTTTTATTCCCATAAGAGTGCCTTCAATGATGCTTGTTTTATCAAAATTCAGGCTTTTAACTTTTTGCAATTCATTCTTGTGAGGATATTCAAGTTCGGTTATAGTATTATCATTATCAATATATTTAATAAAATCAGGATTCAATATTTTTTCGACTCGTTCTTTTTCCAATAATAAATTAATATTGTAGTCAATTTGATTTTTCAGCATTCTTTGCCAATTAGTCCTGTCCGATATACTTTTTTTTAGTTCAACTTCTATTAATCCAGCAATATATCTATTTGGAGTTTTGGCAAGTTTTATAGCTTTGTGTGCACCTTGGTCAATCCATCTACTTGGTATATTTTTGTATTTTGTTACACCTACTTTTAATGAAGATGTTATTGCTAAATACACATAATGCTCTTTTAAACAATTATCTTCCGACCAATTCTTATCTCTGTAAATACCCAGATGTGCTTTGCATAATTCGGGATTATATTTACAATCATCGTTTTCGGGCAAACTAATAAGACATGGGTAACAATAGCCCTGTGAGTATGATTTTTTTATTTTATTGCCACATGCTACACAGTTAATAATTCCACTATATTCAAATTTTATTTTTTTTCCTATCAAATCATTTAAATATATTTGATTATTGTTTATATTTATATAATAATCAATAGGTTTAGTGAATTTATAATTTAATTTTAATAATTCTCCTGTTGTTTTCATAACTTGCTGATTAAGTTGTATTTGTACTAATGCGTAAGCAACATTAAATAGGTCAAAGACCTTAAAAATCAGAATTTAAGACCAATTACTAAAATATCATCAATTTGTCTTGATAGACCTTGCCAATCAACGAGTCTTCTATTTAATATTTTTCTTTGTTCGCCCATTGGTTTTTGGTGTATTTCAACAAGAAGTCTTTTGAATCTTTTTATCATAAATTTTCTACCTTTTTTTCCACCAAATTGATCAGGATATCCATCGGAGAAAATATAAAAACAATCGCCAGGTAAAATATCAATTATCTTAGTGTTAAAAAATGCTTTTTCGTTATACGAAATACCAATTGGCATATCATCAGCTTTGTATTGAATTAATTCATTATCACGAATTAATATAAGTGGGTTGTGAGCACCAGCATACAACATTTTATTTGCTTTATTATCAATTTGACATAAAGCTAAATCCATACCATCTTTTGCCTCGTTTTCTTTTCCGGTTTGTCTTAAAGATGTTTTAACACTTTCTCTAAGTTCTGTTAAAATATTTCCTGGTAACAAACTATCATAATCAAGCTGACTAACCAATTGATTTAAAAATGATATTCCAAGCATACTCATAAATGCACCTGGTACACCATGTCCTGTGGAATCGGCTGCTGCTATAAAAGTATAATTCTCTCTTTGGCTGAGCCAGTAAAAATCGCCACTAACAATATCTCTTGGTTTAAATAATATAAAATAATCAGGAAGCTGACTGGCTAACAATTCCTTAGGAGGCAGCATAGCCGTTTGTATACGTCTTGCATATATTATGCTATCAGTAATTTTTTGTTTTTGTAAAGCAATTTCTTGTTCTGCCAATTTTATTTTAGTAACATTAGCATCAATAGCAATTATTTTTGATAGTTTATTGTCTTTATCAAGTATCGGAGTTAATGTTGTTTGTATCCATAATCTTTTCCCATCTTTTGTGGTCGTTTTTCCAGTATAAATTATTGTTCTCTTATTTTTTATACCTACTTCAAGTCTTTTTTTAAGGTCGGAAATAAGGCTTATCTTAAATATATTTTTTCCATATTCGTTTTTAAATTCGTCAAAACTTAGCCCCAACATTCTCGTAAACCCATCGTTTACCCATTCAATATCACCATTTGGACTTGCAATTATAACAGAGTTATCGGTTTTGCTTGCAACAAGAGATAATTTTTCTAATTCTTTGTTTTGTAAAGCTAATTCTTTAGTTTGAGCTAATATTTTTTTGTTTTGTTTTATTATTTCTTGTTCAGCCTCTTTAATTTCAGTAATATCCGAATCTATTAAAACAAATTTGTCAAGTTCTTCATTGTTATCCAATATTGGTGATATTGTAGTTTGAGACCATTTCTCAAAACCATACCGTGTTTGAACTAAAGATTCATATACAAAAGGTTTCTTACTTTTTGTGCATCTTTCCAATATGCCATTAATATCACCACTACCACTTGCTTTCTTGATATTCTTGTCTATCTCATGTGTTAATAGTTGAAATGTATAACCATACATTCTTGTAAAACCAGCATTTATCCATTCAAAATCACCCTTTTTGTCTAATATTATTACAGCATTTGAAGTTTGACTTGCTACAATCGAAAGTTTTTCTAATTCTTTGTTCTGATATTCAAGTTCGGTTGATTGTTGTTGGATTTCTGTCTTTTGTTGTGCTAATAAAGCATTATCTTTACGAATAATTCTATAAGCCCTAAAAGTAAATATAACTAATAATATTATTATTACTGTAAGTATTGTAAACAAAAGCAATATGCTTTCCTGATATTTTATTGTAATATTTTGGTTTTTAATTTCATTTTCCTGACTATCAATCTGTTTTTGGCGTTCAGCTATTTTTTCATCTTGTTTTGCAAGAATATTATCCTGTTCTTTAAATTTAGATATTTGTACATTTAATTTTTCTTGCTGTTCTATTATTTTAGTATTTTTTGAATTTAATTCTGTATTTTTAAAATCAAGTTCACTGTTTCTTTCTTCTGCAAGTATTTGCATAGAATCCAATTCATCTGCTCTTTTTTTAATTAAATTATTTTGAATATCAATTTTAAATTGTTTCTCCTCTATATCCGATTGTTTTTTTTCTATCTCTTTATTTTGTTTTTTAATTTTACTTTTTTGGGTTCTTATTGCTTCTTTTTGTTTTTTTATTTCTTTTTTTTGATATTTAACTCTTTCTTTTTCAGTTTTAAGATTCAATTCCGACTCTTTGTATAGTGCTTTAGTGTCTATTAATATTCCATTTTTTTTTATTTTTTTATTAATTCCAACTCCATGCTCTTCTAATTTTTCAAGATTATATTCAAAAACAATTTTTCCATACTCTTTTATAAAATTTATTGATATATGCTTTTTAACACCATAGCTATCTGTTACTAAAGCTGTGTTGTTATATTTTATAATATCCAATATTTTAGGAACTTGGCTTCCTTTACTTTTATCTACAAATAAAATATTTGTTTCTTGAATATCTTTTATATGTTTAAAATTTAGGACTTCGATAGTAACTACATCTTGATAGCCTTTGCTTGCAATAGCTCTAAGTTTTCTTAAAAAAATAGAATTACCATTTAAAACTCCTATCTTAATAATCTTTATTTGTTCATTATTTTCCCATATTAAATTCCACCCAAATAGATATATCAAGTCTGCTTTTCTTTTCTCATCTTTTCTACTTTGAGAGAAAGCTAACAAGTTTGATAATATTAAGATTAAAAATAATAAGGTCTTAGACCTATTTAATACTGTTATATGCATGCTATTAATTAGATATTTATCTTATAAATAATTAGTAAGGTCTTCGACCTATTTAATTTGGCTTACGTGTTTATGTGAACCACTATGATACAATTGATTATATAAAAACAAATATAATAATTTGACAGGATTTACATGATTAACAGGATATTATAAACATGTAAATCTTGTCCAAGTAATACTAAAGAAACTTATGACTTGTTTCACTATTCTTTTAAAAACTCTGGTTCTTAGATACTTTTAACTATTCACTTTTAACTATTCACTTTTAACTTTTCACTTACTTTATAGCATTTTGTCTATTAATAAATAATAATTCTTGTTTGTCTAATCGTTTTATAATATCATCATAACGAGTTGTATTCAAATATTCTTTTTCTTTTAGAAAAATAAAAAAATATTTTATAGCAGCTGGACACTTAGATAGTTCCTCTGGTTCTTCTTCAGTAGCTTTACGTAAGACATGATTTGCAAAAAAATTAATAAAAACTTTAGTTGAAACTTTATATAATACAGTTTTCATACCATATCTGTATATATAATCAAAAAATATACTTACATAAAAAATAAAATCATCTAAATACTCCACCTCATCTATTCCTTTATTTATTAACCAATTTTGGTATTGACTAATAGTTTCCTCTTCTATTCTTAAATAAAAATCCTCCCATTTATCATAGTCCATTCTGTTAATTATGAACGAATCCAGCTTTCTGATGTCATTTACAATGTTTTTATCAGTTTCGTTTGGAGGAATTATTGTGTCGCTAAAACTAAATTTCTTATAATCAAATTTTTCTAAAACAATTCTTTTCTCAATACGCATGTATACATTCATTTTATATTCGGGTTGAATTTCAGGTGGGACTAAATACAACATACGTTCATACATTTTTTCTAAAAACTCGTCTGCTTCTCTTTTATTAAATTTAAAAGAGTCTACAAGCAAATTTATTATTTTTGTTTTACTTGTTTGTGGATTATCGTATCTTGTAATTGAATAATTCCAACATGCCATTGTCATTTGTAAACCAACATTAATATCATCACAAACTTCCTCGCCTTTTTCCATAATTGGTTTTCCAAATTCAATGATAGCAATCGCATTGGGAACAATTTTAAAACCACTTGGAGCTTCTTCCATTTCATTATGATGACTACTTGTCTTTTTTAGATTAGTAAGACCACTTGTTATTCTTGGTTTAGGAACTCGTTTTTTATTCCTTTTTTTTTGGGTTCTCTTTTTATTAACTTTCTTTTTTTTCATGTGAAATAAATTTTAAATATTATTTTTTTTTTTTGCTTGAGTACTTAAGTAGTGGATTATGAAATAATGTTTACATATAATATCAGTTGTATTTCAATGACTTGATAACTTAATTGTAAAAATCATTCTTTACAAGCCCTTAGTATATAATTAACTGAATTTCAAAAATAAGCTTTAAAAAAAACAAATAAAAACCTATGAATTATTATTATTACAAAATTTCATAATACAATCGTAATAGAAATATTTTAAAAACAAAAATACAATAATTTATTTATATTAAAAAATTTGATAAATACATAAAAAACAGTAATTTTGCTTGATATATGAAAAAAATAAACTTTTTAATACTTCTTTCAATAATAATATTGCTTTTGATATTGGGTTGTAAACAAGAAAAATTTTCTGATTTCAAAACACATAAATCTGGTATTAAATTTAAGTATTTGCTAAATAATACTAAAGAAAAAAAAGCAAAAATTGGCGAAGCATTACTTTTAAAATTAGATTATTATACCGAAAACGACTCACTATTGTTTAGTTCAAGAGAGTTGAAAATGCCTTTTAAAATAATTCTCAAAAAAACTAAATATACAGAGGGAACAATTAATGATGCGTTATCAATATTACACTTAGGCGATAGTGCACATTTTTTGATTAATGCTGAATTATTTTACAAATTATCTTTAAACAAAAAGTTACCAAATTTTTTAGAAACCAATTCAAAACTTCTTTTTAAAGTAAAGTTAATAAAAATCATTTCTATTGAAGAGCTTAGTAAAGAACGGCTGATATTTAAAGAACAACAGAAAAAAAAGGAACTATCAATATTAGATGATTATATAAAAAATAAAAAAATTGAAACCGAAGCATTGCTTAGTGGTTTATATTTTATTGAGATAGAAAAAGGAAAAGGAAAAATACCATCACCCAAAGATACATTGATAGTTCATTATACAGGAAAATTATTAAATGGTAAAAAATTTGATTCATCGTATGATAGAAATAAGCCATTTAAATTTGTCTTAGGAGCATCGCAAGTTATTGATGGTTGGGAAGAAGGATTGTCAAGAATGAATAAAGGAGGGAAAGCAAAGCTGATAATTCCATCTTATTTGGCATATGGCGAAAAAGGATATGGCAATATAATTCCTCCATATACCACATTAGTTTTTGAAATAGAGTTAATGGATATAAAAACAAGTTCAAAAAAATAATTATATTTGCAAAATAATATAAGGGTAAGTACTATTACAAAAGTTTTTCGACATTTACTTATTCATAACTTACTGATTAAATTGTATTTGTACTAATGCGTAAGCAACATTAAAAAGGTCGAAGACCTTTATCATATAAACCAAAATGAAATAATGAAAAGTAGAAGTCTCGTAAGTATCAATGATTATTCGAAGAAAGAGATTCTTGAGATTCTTGAATTGGCAAAATATTTTGAAGAAAATCAAAATAAAAAATTCTTTGAAGGAAAAGTAATTGCAACATTGTTTTTTGAACCTTCAACAAGAACAAGGTTAAGCTTCGAAAGTGCTATTAATAGAATGGGTGGCAGAATATTAGGTTTTACCGATGCTAATTCTTCAAGTGTATCAAAAGGCGAATCGTTAAAAGATACTATAAAAACTGTAAGCAAATATAGCGATTTGATAGTTATGCGACATCCGCTCGAAGGTAGTGCACAATATGCAAGCGAAGTCTCCGAAGTTCCAATAATAAATGCAGGCGATGGAGCAAACCAACATCCTACTCAAACTTTATTGGATTTATATTCAATAATCAAAACTCAAAAAAAATTAGATGATTTGAATGTTTTTTTAGTTGGAGACTTAAAATACGGAAGAACAGTACATTCGTTACTTATGGCTATGTCAAATTTTAATCCTGTATTTAATTTTATTTCTCACGAGAAACTTAGAATACCAAATGAATATAAGATTTTTCTTGATAATCTGAATATAAAATACTACGAACATACCGAGTTTACTGATATTATAAGCCGAGCCGATATTATATATATGACACGAGTTCAGAGAGAACGTTTTTCGGATCCAATAGAATATGAAAAAACAAAAAACACATATGTTTTAAAAAATCATATGTTAGAAAACACAAAAGACAATCTTAGAATTTTACACCCACTTCCAAGAGTTAATGAAATAAGCAACGATGTTGATGATAATCCTAAAGCTTATTATTTTGACCAAGCTAAAAATGGTGTATATACAAGACAAGCCATAATTGCATCAATATTAGGCATTAATAAACATAAATAGGTAGGAAGTCCTTACTTTTAAAAATTCAGGTTCATAAATATTATTTACGCACAAATGCGTAAGCAACTAAAAATGCTCGAGGAGCCAAAATTTATAAAAAATAATAATATATATTGTAATGAAAGAACAAAAAAAGCTTAAAGTTAGTGCTTTAAAAAATGGAACGGTGATAGACCATATACCTGCAAAAAATCTATTTAAAGTAATAAAAATTTTGGGACTTAATGTAATAAACTCTCAAATTACTTTTGGAACAAATCTGGAAAGTAAAAAGTTAGGAAAAAAAGCAATTATTAAAATTTCTAATATCTTTTTTAAAGATAATCAAATAAATAAAATAATATTAGTTGCACCAGAAGCAAGAATCAATACAATAAAAAACTATAAAGTAACAGAAAAAAAACAAGTTCAAGTACCTAATGTTATTAGAGGAATTGCTAAATGTGTTAATCCTAAATGTATAACAAACCATGAAGAAATGGAAACTAAATTTACTGTGATTTCAAAAACTGATGTTGCTTTGAAGTGCTTATATTGCGAAAAAATTACTAATGAAGAGCATATAAAAATCATAACATAATACAATTGACTACCAATGTTTAAGTTGGATGCTTTTTAACCGCAAAGTTGCACAAAGTTTAACGCAAAGTTCTGCAAAGTTCTGCAAAGGTTTACTTTAACTTTATGATTATACTTTAAATGGTACAATTATTCAATTATACAATGGTACAATACTTTGATTAATAATTGATAACAGTTTATTAATGTTAAAA